>CANROQ010000020.1 GCA_947632295.1 uncultured Bacilli bacterium | reverse complement strand
AAATAATCAAGTACGGTAGCGACTATCGGATTTTAAGTCTGTGGAGCAGGTAGGTAACGAAGGCGATGAAGCAGAAACATTTAAGTGTGAACTTAAATATTCAAAACTTGTTTTGAATTTGGTTCATACAGTAAAATATTAAAAAAATAACGAATCATTTCGTTATTTAACTGTACAAGTATATCCAATACTTTCATTTAAATTTTTTAATTTATCAACAACTTCTTGAGTTGTTTCTTTACCAGTGAATTCATAGAAATTTTTTAATGTTTCCCATTCTTCATCAGTGATATTTTCTTCTTCGCCACCAGTAGCATTTTTAATGATTTTTCCATCTTTCACAGTTATTTTTGTCGTTTCGCCGTTTTGACTACAAGTTAAAACTTTGGTATTATTTCCACATCCAGTTATACTTAGTAATGAAATTGTTAAACAAATTAATAAGATTTTTTTCATCATCAATCAACCTCAATATAATTATAACACAATTTATAAAAAATATCCCAATATTAATAAAAAAGTGTAAATACAATTAAAAATATATTCAAAAATAACGAAAAACTGTTATAATTAATATGGAAGGTGAAAATATGTCAAAAATAAAAGATGTAGTAGGAAGAGAAATATTAGATTCAAGAGGAAATCCTACAGTAGAAGTAGATGTAATATTAGAAAGTGGTATAATTGGTCGTGCTTGTGTACCAAGTGGTGCATCAACTGGCGAAAGAGAAGCTTTGGAAATGCGTGATGGTGATGCTAATCGTTACTTAGGTAAAGGCGTTTTAAAAGCTGTTGAAAATGTTAATACTGTAATTCGCGATTTGGTTATTGGTTATGATGTATTAGATCAAAAAACATTAGATTATGCGATGATTAATTTAGATGGAACTGATACAAAATCAAAATTAGGAGCCAATGCTATTTTAGGCGTTTCAATGGCCGCTATGAAGGCTGCTGCTTTATATAAAGGTTTACCACTTTATAAATATATAGGTAATGGTAAAACTTTACCTGTTCCAATGATGAATATTATAAATGGTGGAGCACATGCGGATAATAAATTAGATTTTCAAGAATTTATGATTATTCCACAAGCTGATACTATTCATGAAAGAGTTAGAATTGGTGCTGAAGTATTTCATAATTTGAAAAAAGTTTTAAATGAAAAATCTCTAGCAACTGGTGTTGGTGATGAAGGTGGATTTGCTCCAAATCTAGAAAGCAATTCCGAAGGTTTTGAACTTATTATGGAAGCAATTAAAAGAGCAGGTTATGAACCTGGTCGTGATGTAAAGATGGGAATCGATGTAGCTGCTAGTGAATTTTACAAAAATGGTAAGTATGAATTAGTTGGTGAAGGTAAAAGCCTAACTACTGATGAATTAATCGAATATTATAAAGAACTAGTTAGTAAATATCCAATTATTTCAATCGAAGATCCTGTCGATGAAAACGATTGGGAAGGCTTTAGAAAAATTACTGAACAGTTAGGTGATAAAATTCAATTAGTTGGTGATGATTTATTCGTTACTAATAAAAAATGTTTACAGATGGGTATTGATAATCATGCTGGTAATGCTATTTTATTAAAAGTCAATCAAATTGGTACAATTACCGAAACTATCGAAACAATTGAACTTGCTAGAAGTCATGGTTATAAAACAATAATTTCCCATCGTAGTGGTGAGACTGAAGATACGACGATTGCTGATTTAGCAGTTGGGCTTGATTTAGGGCAAATTAAAACTGGTTCTTTATCTAGAACTGATCGTATTTGCAAGTATAATCAATTAATGCGTATAGAAGAAGAAATTTTAAAAAATAATTAAAAAAATAAAAATCTTGTATTTATAGTAATAAGTGTGTTATAATCTTAGTAATATTTAGTGGTATTTTATATTAAAGGAAGATTTTATGGGCACAATAGTTCTAATTATATTTATATTAAGCGTTTTTCTATTTTTCTACATGTTTATTTTTATAGTTAGAAGGATAAGAGAATTCTCAAAAGTAGCATTTGGTAATGCTAGCCTAATTCAAGGTATTAAGGAACAACAGGTAAAACTTGCTAATGAGCCTAGATCAGTTGCTGGTATGGATAAAATATATCTACCACAAATTGTTAAAGATTTTCCTAATTTAAATATTGACGAGATGAAAAAGTTAGCTGAAAATAGTATCTTATTATGTCTACAGTCAATTGAAAATAAACAATTAAGTCCTATGGGAATGACTAGTGAAAAAATTTCTAATTTTATAAAGAGTCGGATTGCCGATTTAAAAAATAGTGAAACAGTAAATTATGATTCGATAAAATTTCATCGAACAGTTATTAATCAATATATAAAAAATGCTGGTATGTGTTCGATTATATTTCAAAGTTCAGTTGAATATTTATATCGTAAAAATAATAATGCATATAAAAAAATACAAGATTGTTTTAGAACAGAATTTATCTATATTATCGATGATTCTAAAGTAAGCAAAACCCAGTCTGGAATAGCTTTAAATTGTCCAAATTGTGGAGCTCCAATTAAAAATTTAGGAGTTAAAGTTTGTAGTTATTGTCAAACTGGTGTAATAGATTTAGTAAAACATACGTGGATATTAAATGATATTTCACAAATTTAAAAAAAGAAAGAGGTAAGAAAATGGGTTTAATTAAATCTGCAGTAAGCGCAATAGGGGGAACTTTACATGAACAATGGGAAGATTTTGTTCAATGTGATGAGTTAAATAACGATACGTTAATGATTAAAAAAACAACTAAGACAGGACAAATTTCAGCCAAAAGTAGAATTCAGGTTAATCCTGGACAATGTGCTATCATAATGGATAGTGGTAAAATTTTAGATGCAACAGCTGAAGAAGGTATTTATACTTTTGATGCTTCAACATCACCATCATTATTTGCTGGACAATTTGGTCCAATGTTTAAAGAAATGTGGCAAAGATTTACATATAATGGTGTGCCACCTAAAGAACAAGCTGTTTATTATGTTAATATAAAGGAAATACTTGATAATAAATTTGGAACACCAAATCCAATTCCATTTCAAGATTGGTCACATCCAATTCCTAATCAAATGACAGGAACAGTAAGTCCACTTCGTGTAGAAATTAAATGTCATGGTAAATATACATTTAAAATTTCTGATCCAATGACATTTATGCGTGAAGTTGCTGGAACAGCATCTATTTATACAAGAGAGCAAATTAATGAGCAAATGCGTTCTGAAGTTATCGCTGCTTTCCAAAATATTGCAAACGAATTAGGTAATAGTGAACATAAAGTACCTGTCCTTGAAATGCCTAGTGCAACTGGTGAAATTCAAAAAATGCTTGAAGCAAAAGAATTTGATGCACCAATCAAAAGACGTGGTATTAGTCTTGTAAGTTTTGCAGTTGAATCAGTTATTCCAGATGATGAATCTTCTAAGAAAATTGATAACTACGAATTAAGTTCTAATAGATTCATGCAACAAGGAACACTTACTGGAGCTTATGCTAGTGCTGTTCAAGATGCTGCAAAAAATGAAGGTGGCGCTATGAATGGATTTATGGGTGTTGGTATGATGAATATGGCATCTGGTGGTATGATTGGTGGCGCAGCTCAAGCACCATTTAATAATCAACAACAAAATAATTCATTTCAACAAATGAGTGATCCATTTGCTAGATCAAATGCTGATACTGCTTCAACTAATAATGTAGCACCAGCTGGTGATGTTTCAAATAAAAAGATTTGTGCAAATTGCGGAACTGAAGTAACTGGTAATTTTTGTACAAATTGTGGTACTAAGTATGAAGAAGTTCAAGCTGAACCACAAGTTAAAAAATGTCCAAATTGTGGGGCTGAAGCAACTGGAAAATTTTGTACAGAATGTGGAACAAAGATAGATTAATAATCAAAAGTAAGGAGTGTTAAAAATGGTATGTCCAAATTGTGGCAAAGAAGTTAAAGAAGGGGCTAAATTTTGTGTTGGATGTGGTATGGCATTAAATAATGATACTAACAAAGAAATTTCACCAACTGAAGAAAATAAACAAGGAGTAGAGTTTAAAGAAAAAGTTTCAAGTACTGTTTTAGAAATGAAAGCAAATGCTAAAAAAGCTGCTGATAGTGATTTTATGAAATTTGTTATTTCAACTCTTATGTTTTTATTTAATTGTTTAATGAAGCCAATTAAGACATTAAAAGAAAAAATAGATGAATATTCTAAAGTCGATAAAGCTTGCATTTTAGCTGGTGTTGTCGCACTTGGCACCATGATTATAAGAGTAGTTGTTGAATTCTTAATGGCTTTAATAAGAAAACAATGTGTCTTTACTACTTGTGCTACTGTTGGTGAAAAATTAAAAGCAATTGATTGGATGGGTATTACTTTAAAGCATTTAATAATTATTTTAATGGTTATGTTTGCTATAGCGGCTATTTATTATGTTGCTAGTCTAATTGCTAAGAAAAATATCAATTATATGCGTTTATTGACAATTACAGCTGTCTCTTTTGTACCAGCTTGCCTAACAATGTATTTATTAACACCAATATTTGGTTGGCTTAATGTTCATTTAGGAGTAATTGTTACAATTGTAGGTATGATATATTCATTAGTAATATTCTTTACGGCAATAAATGATGAAATTAAATTTGATAGTGCTGATAAATCTATTTATTTTAATTTAATATGCGCTAGTATTATAGTAATCATTTTATATTTTATTGGTTATAATATGGCTGCTAATACAATTGCTGGAATAGGATTTTAAAAAATATCTAATTTAAAAGAAAAAAATAGGAGCATTTAATTATGCTCTTTTTTGTGGTATTAATAATTATAAAGAAAATAAAAAAAATGTAATAAATATGCATTAAAAGTATTAATTTGTTGCTATAATATTGATATAATATTTATACTGAATAAAATATGTATCAATAATAATATGAAAATTATAAACTTAATTAAGTTAATTTATATAAGATCATAATAATATTTTGAAGTTGAGAATTATTTTAATATATTTTATTTTTTGTTTAAAAAGTTAAATTTATTATAATAGATATGCGACAAAACAATAAAAAAATGATAAAATATTCAAAGGAGGTAATTATATGATTCGGTTGGCTACTGTTTTTAGTGGAATTGGTGCTGTTGAGCAAGCAATGAATAAACAAAAAATTGATTATAAGTTAGTATTTGCTTGTGATAATGGTGAAAGAGAACTACAAGAAACTGAAAAAGAAATTAAAAAGATGATTAGTAATTTATCATATGAAGAAGAAAAAAAATTTATTGATAATTTGTATTTAAAAACTGGTAAACCAAATTATATGGAAGAATCATATATGGCCAATTATAATATAGATAAAAAAGATTTTCATCAAGATATTAGATTTATTGATGGCAATTATTATAAAGGTAAAGTTGATTTACTTGTCGGTGGTTCACCATGTCAAAGTTTTTCAATAATTGGAAAAAGAGGAGGATTCAACGATACTAGAGGAACTTTATTTTATGAATATGCTAGATTAATAAGGGATTGCGAACCGAAAGTTTTCATATTTGAAAATGTTCGTGGAATACTTAATCACGATAATGGAGAAACATGGAAAACTATTAAAAAAACTTTTAAAAAATTAAAATATAAAATTTTTATTAATGATGATCCAATTTTAAATGCTAAAGATTATGGTATTCCTCAAAATAGACCAAGATTGTTTGTTGTGGGCATTAGAGAGGATATCAAACTTGCTCGTGATTTTAAATTTCCTCAAAAAGAAAAATTAACCACTACAATGTTTGATTATTTAGAGGAGATTGTTGATCCAAAATATTATTTAGGAAAAAAAGGTTTTGAATTTGTTACAAATCCAAAGTATAAAAATAGAGCTAGAATCAATAATGATATAATTATGTGTGAAAAAGCAAATCAACAATTTAATTGGAATGGTGATTTTGTTTTTGAAAAATATGATAAAAAAAGACATAATCAAGATGTTATGCAACATGCTTATTTAGCAAAGTGGAATAACGAGCAAGGTGTTATTCGCAAATTAACTCCAAGAGAGTGTTTAAGACTAATGGGCTTTGCTGATGATTTTAAAATAGTTGTTCCTGATGTTCAAATGTATAGACAAGCTGGTAATAGTATTGTAGTTAATATATTTGAAAAAATATTAATTGAATTATTACAATTAGATATTTTTTGATAACTTTTAGAATGAAGGTGTAGATAATTGAAGAATGAAAAGAAACAAAATATTTTAAAAGTTGGTACTTTATTTAGTGGTATTGGTGCACCAGAACAAGCTTTAAAAAGATTAGGAATCAACCATCAAATTGTTTTTGCTTGTGATAATGGTGATATTGAAATAGACTATGATGCTGAAGAAGAATTGAAAAAAATTAAAAATATGGGTACAAAAAAAGAAAAAAAAGAATATGTTGATTTATTATATTCTTCTAAGAGCAAAAAACATAATTTTGTCAAAGATAGTTATATGGCTAATTATGATATTGACGAAGATGATTTTCATTTGGATATTAATTTATTAGATGGTACTGATTATAAAGATAAAATAGATTTATTAATTGGTGGATCACCTTGCCAAAGTTTTTCAACAGTAGGTTTTCAAGGTGGATTAGAAGATACTAGAGGTACATTATTTTATGAATATGCTAGAATAATTAGAGAAACAAATCCCAAAGTATTTATTTATGAAAACGTACGAGGATTAACTACTCATGATAAAGGTCAAACATGGACAATAATGCAAGAAGCATATAAAGAATTAGGATATGATATTCATCAAGAAATATTAAATGCTGAAGATTATGGTATTCCACAAACTAGGAGAAGATTATTTGTTGTAGGATTTAGAAAAGATATTAAACTAAAAAATGAGTTTAAATATCCTAAAAAAAGAAAATTAAAATTTTATTTACCTGATTTGTTGTTATCTAAGGTAAAAGAAGGAAACTTCATATCTAAAAATGGTGAAATAAAATTAATAAATGAACCTGGAGAAGTAGATTCAAAATATATACTATCACCATTATTAAAAAAATATGTGATGTGTACTGGGACTAAAACATTTAAAACATCACTTGAGATTGATAGAAAAATAGCTAGAACAGTATTGTCTACAATGGGTAATAGACATCGGGCAGGAGTAGATAACTATATGACAGATGTAGGAGAAATAAGAATGCTTACCGAAAGAGAAGCACATCGATTAATGGGATTCCCTGACGATTATAAAATTGTTGTATCAAGGGCGCAAGCATATAAACAAGCTGGTAATAGTATTGTTGTTGATGTTATGTTAGCAGTTATAAAAGAAGTAATTAAAACAGGCGTATTTGAATAAACATTATATTCTTTTTGTGTTATAATAAAGTGGAGGTGAAGCTATGGCTGGTTTTTTAGAAGACAATAAGATGAAGATTAAATTAAGTAATACTGAATCTGTTAGATCAAATATATTTAAATATACTAGTTTAAAAAAAGATGGAGTAACAAAAGATAGGTCAACAGCAGGTTATTTTTTAAATACTAACAATGAATTGATAAATCAAATGAAAGATTTTCTAAAATGTGATACCGATGAATTTATTGTCGATGTTTTTAAAACAAAGGAATATATTTTAAAAATGGATGAAGTAATAAAGATGTTATCCATAAATGATTTTCATGAAAATTTGAGAGATTATTTCGAACAACGTAATAATTATTTACTGATTACTCAAAATTTTAGTATTGGTAAACCAGAATGCACTGTAGATAATAATAATCGTTTAAATATTAAATTTGACAATCAAAATGAAAATGTTAAAAAATTTAGAGGTATAGTAATTGCGATATTATGTGATTTGATTATTGAAAAAGGAGAAAATTCAAATATAATATATCCAGTTCTTAAAGATGATATTATTAAAATTATAAAAAAGGATTATGTAAAAAATAATAGTATCAATGAAGGAGAAAATAATGATATGAGAGAAAAGTTTAGAAAATGGTTATTAGATAATAATGAATCTATAAATAGTGTAGAAGCATATATAGATCAAATTGATTTGATGTCTAAAGAATCTATTAATGATGGATTAATAACAAAAAGAATATTTGAAATCAAAATTTATGAAGAATTAATGGAAATTGTTCCAGCAATAATTAATAGTGAAAAATTTAAATATAGAGAAACTAATTCAAATAGAATAAATTCTGCAGCGTTAAATCATTATATTAAATTTTTGAAAGTATATTACGATAAAGAGTTATTTTTGCAAGACGTATTCATTGATGAACAAGATGAGTATGATAAGTTATGTCGATTATTAATGCGAAAGAAAAACATCATATTAAAAGGTTCACCAGGAGTTGGAAAAACATTTATGGCTAAAAGATTAGCGTATTCAATTATTGGTCACAAATCGAAAGATCAAATTTTATCAGTACAATTTCATCAAAGTTTTTCATATGAAGATTTTATAGAGGGAATAAGACCAAAACAAAATGACGAAGGAAAATTTGTAGTTACTCCTGGTATGTTTCGTGAATTTGTCGAAACTGCATTAGCTAATAAAGACAAAAAATATTATGTTATTATCGATGAAATTAATAGAGGAAATTTAAGTAAAATATTTGGTGAGTTAATGAAATTAATCGAAGCTGATAAACGATATGATTTTGTTAGTGATGATTATGAATATGTAATTTTACCATATTCTAGAAAAGAATTTAAAATTCCTGATAATATTTTTATAATTGGAACTATGAATACAGCTGATAGATCATTAGCTATGGTAGATTATGCCTTAAGAAGAAGATTTGCTTTCTATCATGTCAGTCCTAAATTTTCTTCTCAAAAATTTAAAGATTGGTTAAAAAATAAAAATGGAATTAGTGAAAATAATATTAATCAAATAATAACAAAAATGAATAATGTCAATAAAGCTATTTGTGAAGATTTAAGTAAAGATTTTGAAATTGGACATTCATATTTTATTTGTAACGATAAAATTGATTCTAATAATTTTCAAAAATTTTATGATGAAATTATTGAATATGAAATATTACCTTTGCTTCAAGAATATTTTATAGATGAAGAATCCAAAATAGATAATTATAAAAAATTACTATAAGTAGGTATATTTTATGAATAAGTTTAAAGTACCTATTAAAAACGTTTTATTCATGTATAGTTATATATGGGATAAATTTGATAAAAAAGATTTCAATAGTTTATCGTCCGAGGATGATTTTGATTCCTCAAATATCTTTGCTGAGTTATTTTTACTTAATATAAATAAAATAATCAAAAGAGGTCTTTATAAAGAATATAATGAAAAATGTGATGAATTAAATACAGTAAAAGGTAAAATTGACATTATATCTACCATAAATAAGCAGTCTTTAAAAAATTGTAAGATATATTGTGAATTTGATGATTTAGAAGAAAATAATATATATAATCAAATTTTAAAATATATAGCGATTAGATTATATAAGACTATTGATATTAATGCTGAAAATAAGAAAAAATTAAATAAGGTTATATTATATTTTAGTCAAGTTGATTATGTTGAAATAAAAAAAGATGCATTTAAGAAATTGATTTTTAATAGGTCTAATTATTATTATTTTTATATATTAAAGATTTGTGAATTAATATATAATAGTCAAATGTTAAGTGATCAAAAGGGAAAATATATGTTTTATGATTTATTTAGCGATGACAAAAAAATGCAATATGTATTTGAATTATTTGTTTATAAATTTTATGAAAAAGAATTACCAAGAAAATATAAAATTGAATATCAACATCAATTAGATTGGCAATTAACTGGTGGAAATCAATCATTATTACCTATTATGAAAATAGATACTTTAATAACTTCAAGTGATGAAACGATTGTAATAGATACAAAATATAAGAAAAAATATACAAATGTTAATTTTGATAAAGAATCGTTAATTAGTGAAAATATGTATCAAATGATGTCATATTTAAATAATATAAATGTTAATAATAATTTAAAAGGTATTTTATTATATCCACTTCCATATAATTATAATTCTATTGACGAATCTTACGATTGTAATGTTGTATCTAAAATACATGGAATAGTAGGCGCTAAAATACAATTTATAACAATTGATTTATCTCAAAAATGGAAAAAAATATCATGTGATTTATTAAATATTATTGATAAGCAATTGGGAGATTTAAAAAAAGAACAACTAAAGTAAAAATAATATGAAACTAAAATTTTATGTTATAATTGTTGTTTAAATCTTTAAAAACGTAATATAAATAAAATATTAATAATAAAAATAGAATTTTAAAGTTATGTTATTAACAAAGAGATATAATTATTATAAATATATCT
>CANROQ010000019.1 GCA_947632295.1 uncultured Bacilli bacterium | reverse complement strand
TTTCTAAAAAAACCATAAATTCCTGTCAATCCAATTAATAAAAGTAGCCGAGATACATCGAAACGCATCATCAAACAAAGCGATAAAATAATCAAAATTATTATTAACAAATAAAAAATAAATTTCGTTTTTTTTGAATCTATCACTTTCGGTTTAATTTTACCCAATATAATACAAAAATCATAAAATCCTATCAATACAATAAGTGGAATTAGCCAAGATTCATTGACACCCATAAAACGAAGCAATAAAATAATCAAAATAATTATTAACAAATTAAAAATAGCATTAAAAGTAGCATTAAATTGCGTTTTTTTTGAAACTATCACTTCCGGTTTAGTTTCATCAGTCTTTGTTATAGATTGTTCACTATTTTCATTAATTATATCTTGTTTTTTTGTCTTTTTTAACAAAAAAATACTAATAACTACTAATATTAAAGCAAAAATTAAAAAATAACCGACCGTTAATTCAATAGTATAATTAAAAAAATATAATTTAATAGGAGAAAAAATAGATGCAAATACACAAAACATAGTAATTAGTGATACTACTACATATATAAAATAGCCAATAAGTCTTAATATAATTTTTGATACTATAGATTTTTGATTTGTTTTTTCCTCATCTAGCTTAGCCAAATATTGTCCAAAATTTCTTTGACTTATACTAGCTGTAACAAGAGTCGTAATGATACAGCAACAACAGCAACAACAACAAGCTCCACAAGTAGGCGTTGCTAAAGATAATTTGCTATTTTCATTATCAAATTGCGATACTAATTTTATCATAAATACACATCCTAAAATTATTATAACATACGTAAATATTTTTTACAAAAAATATTATAGCTTTAACTATAATACTTTTATTTATTATAAGGTCCTATACTGATATTAACGTAATCAATTTTTTCAAAATTTTCTTTTATTTTCTTTTCAATTTTTTCGATAATATTATAGGCTTCTACAATCGATAATTCACCCGTCATACTCACCTTTGATATCAATTTATAATAAGGACCATATTTTAAAATAATTAAATCTTCAATATTTTTAATATCATCATGCTCTAACATTACCTTTTTTACATTATTCAAATAATCAGCATTTGTTTCTTGTTCACCTAATATTGTACTAATATTTTCTTTTAAAATATCAAAACCTACTTTTACAACAAACATTCCAACTAAAATACCCGCAATAATATCCGAATATTTAAAAATTTCAATTTTAGTTTGCATTAAAATAGATGAAATTAAAACTACAATCGAACTAATAACATCCGTACTACTTTCCTTACCACTAGAAATCAAAATATTATTATTTAATTCTTCGCCTTTTTTGACTAAATAACGTGATAATAATAACTTCGCAATAATTGTAAAAAAACTTACAAAAATAACAATAATACTAGGTACGACAACTTTACGATTAATCGAATCATAGATAATAGTAAAACCTAATGATAGAATAACTAAACTTATAAAGATACTAATTAAATATTCAATTTTACCATGTCCATAAGGATGTTTTTCGTCAGATGGTTTATGTGAGAATGCCGAACCAACAATTCCGATAATATCGGTAACTAAATCACTGAATGAATGCATACCATCAGCAATTAAAGCACCTGATGAACCTATAAAACCGACGATTACTTTAAATAAGGATAACATAAAATTGGTAATTAAACTTACACCTAAAATTCTTGAAACTTTTTTCATTAAATCAACCTCTTTATCATTTATATATTATGTTTTAAAGAAAATAAGGAATGTTTTAATTTCCTTATTTCGCATCATACCAATCTCTTCCATAATTTATATCTACTTTAAGTGGGACGTTAAGTTTAAATACATTTTCCATAACATCGCGTACAATTTGTGTAACTTTATCTAATTCATCATCTCGGCAATCGAAAATCAATTCATCATGAACTTGTAATATCATTTTACTTTGAAGATTTTCTTGTTTAAATTTTTCACTAATAATAATCATGGCCTTTTTAATAATATCGGCACTAGTTCCTTGAATTGGCGTATTAAGTGCAATACGTTCACCTTGACTTCTAATCATATAATTTTTATTACTAAGTTCTGGAATTATTCTCTTGCGGTTAAATAAAGTTCTGACATAACCATTTTCATAAGCCCGCGAAATACTATCGTCCATATATTTTTTAACCCCAGGATAACTTTCAAAATAATGTTCGATAAATTGTTTTGCTTCCAAAACAGGAATATCTAAATTTTCGGATAAACCAAAACTACTTATACCATATATAATACCAAAATTTACAGCTTTAGCCATTCGACGCATTTCACTCGTAACATCATCAAAAGACACATGAAAAATATCACTAGCAGTTTTTGTATGAATATCCTCACCATTTTTAAAAGCCGATATCAAAGATTCAATATTAGCCATATGCGCTAAAATACGAAGTTCAATTTGTGAATAATCAGCACTTAAAATTTGCGAATTATTTGAAGCCACAAAAGCTTTTTTTATTAATTTTCCATATTCATGTCGTGTTGGAATATTTTGTAAATTTGGTTCGATCGATGACAATCTACCCGTTCTAGTTAAAGCTTGAGTATAAATGGTATGAATTTTATTGTCACTCAAAATAGCATTCGATAGTCCTTCAATATAAGTCGTATATAATTTAGTATACATACGATAATCGATAATCAAATCAATAATTGGATGACTACCCTTTAATTTATTTAAAACATCGATTGATGTAGAATAACCATTTGTCTTTTTCTTACCATGAGCAAGACCTAACTTTTCAAATAAAATTTCGCCTAATTGTTTAGGAGAAGAAATATTAAAAGTTTCGCCAGCTAATTCATAAATTTGATTGCTTATTGTCGCAATTTTTTCTTGAAATTCACAACCCATTTCTTTTAATTTTTCGCGGTCTACAAAAACACCTTCATATTCCATATCACCAAGTACATAAGAAAGAGGCATTTCGATATTATAGAACAATTCTTCCATTTCTTCCTCTTTGATTTTACTTTCGAACTCATCTTTCGTTTCATAAATAAATTGGGCTTTTTGTAAAGCATTTAAAGCAACTACCTCTAAATCAGGTTCTACCAATTTTGTTTTTCCAAAAACACTTTCATAAAAAGGAATATCATAATTAAAAGTATTAGCTAAATAAGCAATATCATCTTTAATATTATAATCTAATAGATAACCGGCTAACATCGTATCAAACTTAACATTTTCTAACTCGATATTATGCCATTTTAATGCTACATAAACTTTTTTTAAATCATATGTAAGTTTGTTAAAACCATTTAATATTTGAGGATTAGTTTTCAAGATATCAAAAGGTATATATAAATTTTGTTTCGGATTATAAATTGCTAAACCTAAAATTTTAGCCGTATGATAATTACTTCCTAGGATTTCTAAATAAATAGCCGATTCTTCTGTAATACTTAAATTTTCTAAATTATCGATAATAGAAACATCTAACCTTTTTTTCTCTTGTTTCATATTTTTTTTATTTTTTAAAAATGAATAAAATTCTAAATCTTCATATATTTTAATTAATTCATCACTTTGTTCACCCTTGTAGCGAATATCTTCTAAATTGATATCGACTGGAACATTTCTTACAATAGTAGCCAAATCATAACTCATATAGGCATTATCTTTATCACGTATTAATTTTTCTTGTAAAGCACCTTTAATTTCATCAATATGTGCGTATATATTATCTAACGACTTATATTGTTGTAAAAGTTTTAAAGCCGTCTTTTCACCAACACCACTAACACCAGGAATATTATCTGAACTATCTCCCATCAAAGCCTTTAAATCGATAATATTGATAGGTTCAATACCATAATCATCCCTAAAAGATTGCTTTGTATAATAAATATAATCTTTTTGTTTTAATAATTTTATATTAACCTCATCACTAATTAATTGTAATAAATCTTTATCACTACTTACAATTAATCCTTCATAATTAGAATCCTTATTACAATATTCGGCAAATGTTCCAATAATATCGTCAGCTTCATAATTATCAATCTCATAATATTTTATGCCCATTGCCGTTAAAATTTGTTTAGCAAGTGGAAATTGCATTTTAAGTTCGTCGGGTGTTTCCATTCTTCCACCTTTATAAGCATCATATTTAGCGTGTCTAAACGTTTTACCTTTATCAAAGGCTACAATCATATAAATAGGATTTTCTTCATTTACGATTTTATTTATCATATTAACAAAACCAAATAAGGCATTAGTAGGAAAATTTTTACTATTTTTCATTAAATTGCCATTATAAGCAGTTGCATAGTAACTTCTAAATAATAAATTATTACCGTCGACTAAAATTATTTTATCCATTTTTATCACCTTTATTAATTGTATCAAATTTCTAGAAAAAAATCTTCCTATTTATCAAAATATATAAAAAGAGCAAAAGAATTTTTAAATTCTATTAGCTCTTATGCAACAAAATGATTATCATTATAATTTACAAAATTATTATGAATTAAATGTTCATATACTTTTCGTGATTGATTAATCGAATTATTTAACTCAACAGATGCTGGATCATTAACATTATTTAAAATATAATTACGAACATTTTGAACTAAAATTTCATTATCATGAAAATTATTATGATTAAGAACCATTTGATGTAACATTTCATCGTACTCTTGCTTATTATATGTTAGAGTAAAATTCGCTCTAGCCATAACTTGACTATTAATCTTAATATCACTTAATAAATACTTAAAACTTCTAGATGAATTTTGAAAATCATAAATTCTTATTTTACTATTTTTTCCATAATTATTATTTATAAAATGATTAACTGTCAATATCCAAATATATTGAAATAATTGTTCTTCACGATCAGTCGTTTTTAGCGAAATACCATAAACTAAAGAATTATTATTAAATAACTCTAATTTGGCAATTTGACCCTTTAATGTCAAATCATCTTCTTGAGGAACCGAATTAAAAAATGACAATTGAATTGAGACATTACTATAATTATTCATTAATATTGTTTGTTTAAAAATTTCATAAACTTTTTTATAATAATTAAACCAAGTTTCTACTTTTAATAAATTCTTATTTTCAGTCATAAAATCATCTCCATTTTTAGGGGTATTAAAGTAATATATCATAAATTTACAAAAAATCAAAGAAAATTTTAATAATTTGTAAAAAAATATTCGACGTTATAATAATTTTATGATATAATTATATAGTTCATGTAAGGAGGAGTACAAAATGAAAAATACAAAAATAGTTTGTAGCATAGGTCCTTCTAGTAACCAAGCCGATGTTATGGAACAAATGGTTTTGGCTGGTATGAATGTTGCTAGAATTAACTTTTCTCATGCTACAGAAGAAGAAAAACAATTAGCGCAAGATTCTGTTAGAGAAGTTCGTAAAAGAACTGGTAAAAATATTGCAATTTTATGGGATACTAAAGGTCCTGAATTTAGAAGTGGTGTCTTAGAAAATGACTCTATTAATCTTGTCGAAGGAAAAACTATCCGTATCGTTAAAGAAAATGTTATGGGTAATGAAGAAAGAATTACCGTTAATCATCCACAAGTATTAGATAATTTAGTACCAGGCGATGTTATTTTATTAGAAAACGCTAAAATGAAAGTTGAAGTTGAATCAAAAGAAGACGATGGTGTAACTTGTCGTATTATTAATGGTGGCGTTTTAGGTAATCGTAAAAGTTTAAGTGTACCTGGAAAAAAATTAGACATTCCTTATATAAGTGAAGCCGATAGAAAAGATATCATTTATTCTTGTGAACATGGTGGTGAATTTTTAGCAATTTCCTTTGTTAGTGGTCCTGAAGATGTCCTAGAAGTAAAACAATTAATCAAAGAACATGGAAGAGAAGATTTCCAAATTATTTGTAAAATTGAAAGTGAATTAGGAATTCAAAACTTAGAAAAAATTCTTGAAGTATCTGACGGTATTATGGTTGCTCGTGGTGACTTAGGAACAGAAATTCCAAGTGAAATGTTACCAATAGTTCAAAAGAAAATGGTAAAAACATGTCGTCGCATGGGTAAAATTTGTATCGTTGCAACTGAAATGCTTGAAACAATGATGGAAAATATGCGTCCAAAAAGAGCTGAAACTAGCGATATTGCTAACGCAGTTTTCGATGGAACTGACGCTGTTATGTTAAGTGGTGAAACAACAATTGGAAAACATCCAGTTGAAACTGTTAAAGCTATGGCAAAAATTTGTGAAACAGCTGAAAAATATGCTGAATTCAATTATGAACCTGTTGAAAACAATATTACGACTGCTATTGCTCGAAGTGTTGTCGATACAGTTGATATTTTAGATGCAAAATTAATTTGTGCCGCAACTATGAGTGGAAAAACTGCTAGAGTTATAAGTAATTTAAAACCTCAATCAACAATTTTAGCATTATGTCCTGATGAAAAAACTGGTCGTAGACTTGCATTAAACTGGGGAGTTTATCCAGCTAATGTTGGTGAAATGAACAGCACTGATGAAATAATAAAAATTGCTAAAGATAAAGCAGTAGAATTTGCTAATCTTATTAAAGGTGATGTTGTTGTTATCACTGGATCTTTCCCAAAACATCAAGCAGCACATACTAACTTAATGAAAATTGAAGAAATATAAAAAATATAGTTCGCATTTGAACTATATTTTTTTAATCTTGGTAAATTCTTTTTCTTTGTTTTGTTCTTTTACATCCAACATTTTAGCAATATAAAAACTCCATGTAACCTCTCTAAAATTATTCACATTATCCTTATTATATTGTTCTTGAAATTTTTTTAAATACTGATTAGTATAAAGAATATCACCTTTATCATTTGTAATTTCAATAATAGCGCTGTCATAACCTAAAAATGATATATCATGATTATTCATGCTTATTCTATCATATTCAGCACAATCAGTTAAAACTCCACAAGTTTTTGAAATTGAAAAATTTTCATTATCAGGATATTTTTCCATATATAAAACAGTTACATATTTTCTTATATTACTATTTAATTTATCAAACATTTCTTTAGATTGATTTTTTGCTTTATATTGTTCACAAATAGTATGAATTTGCTCTGAATTCAATCTACTTTCATAATAAACACGACCTAAATTACTAACTAATTTATTTCTTGCTTCATCTATCAAATTCTTATCTTCACTTGAAAAAGAACTTGGATATTCATCAATCAAATGTTGTAAAGCCCAATAATTTTCATTTATTTCAGAAAAACTGGAATCAATATTAACACCTAATAATTCATACAATGTCTTACTTGTAAAAGATGGTTTTAAATTTTCATTCAATACTAATTGTTTTTCCATATATTTCACCTCATTTAATGTTATTCTATTATAGCATCAAGTATTTCTATTGTCAAACATGATAAAACAAAATTCGATAATTTTACACATTTACCCACAATTAAATATCTACTATAGAGATTTAAAATAAAATAGTTGCTACCATAAATTTATATATATAAAATTTAGTTAATCTATATTTTGATTCTTTTTATATCATATTTTAAACATTTAGACATTATAATTTCTATCTAATTCATTATGACATTTTAGACATTTGGAATATCTTATATTCAATTTTATTATTCAAATTATTAATATGAAAAAAGATAGAATTATCTATCTTATTTACATGTCATATCCATATCAGTAAATTCTTTTATAAATTCTGCTGAAGAAACTTTTAAACTTCCATTACCAATATCTAATTTTTTATAAGTACTTTCATCGATCTTATCGGTTTCAACTTCCATAACTACAATTATTGCGTTGTCACCTTTAGTTACATCAGTAGATATTCCTTCATATTCATCAAATTGAGAATATTGTTCTTTAAAACTTTCATAATAAGTATCAATATCAGCATATTCTAAATAATCAGTTAAATCAAATTTCATTTCAATTGTTTGTTTAGCCAATTTGTTACCATTAAAATCACCTGTAACTTTAACAGCAGCAGTTACACCACTTTCAGTTATATTACCTTCGCAACTTACAGTTTTATTTCCACCACAACCTGTTAACATAAATGGACATAAAAATAAACAAATAACCAATAAAAATTTTCTCATAAATTCACTCCTCTCATAATAAATATATGTATATGCTAGCACATAATTATTTTAAAGTCAACACTAAATCCAAACAGCAAAACCTATACCAATCATACTTAATATAAAACCAACTACCCAAAATACTTTAACAATATCTTGTTCTTGCCAACCAAGTTTTTCAAAATGATGATGAATTGGTGCCATCAAAAAAACTTTTCGATGAAATTTTCTAATCGCGATTATTTGAATTAAACTACTCAAAGTTTCAATAATAAAAACACCACCAACGATAATCAAAGTCACTTCATGATTTGTTAAAATCGCAATTGCGGCTAAAGTGGCTCCTAAGGATAAAGAACCGGTATCACCCATAAAAATTTTGGCAGGATGCGTATTATAAAATAAAAATCCTAATAGTGAACCAACTAAGATAAAACAAAATACAGCAATATCCTCACTACCTAATATCCATGTAGCATTCCAACTAATTAGCCCAAACGCTAAAAAAGCAATTAAAGATAAACCACCTGCTAGTCCATCCAAACCATCAGTAATATTAACAGAATTAGAACCTGCTAATAAAACGAATAAAATAAAAATACCGTGTAACCAACCCATATTAATATTAATATCAAGGCCTAAAGTATTAATAGTTAAAACAGGATCGTTTCCATTATGAATAAATATATAAAAGAATATAAGCGCAATAAATAATTGACCAAATAATTTTTGCAAAATAGTAAGTCCTGAATTATTTCCTCTTTTAATGATTAAAAAATCATCTAAAAAGCCTAAAATCGCATATGACACAAAAACAAATAAAACAATAAATAAATTTTCAGTGAATTCAATTTTATTTAATAATAACAATATAACAACTGTTACAATAGTTGGAATAATAAAAATTAAACCACCCATTGTCGATGTCCCATTTTTTTGTTTATGTTGTGTTACATACTCACTAACTTTTTGCGTAATATGTCTTTTTTTTACAAATGGTATAAAGAAAAGGCCAAATATTACTGATAAGATAAAACCTATCATCATCGCTAATATAGCTTTTGCTAAAATTAACATAAATTCATCCCCTAAAATTAATCAACAATAACAGTATACCATTTTTAGACAGTTTTTGTATATATTTTTGCTAAAAAAATAAAACAAATTTATTGTTTTATTTCATAAGTAGTGCCTTCTCTACTATCATTTAAATTAATGCCAATTTCTAAAAGTTTATCTCTAATTAAATCAGCCAACTCATAATTTTTTTGTAATTTATAATTATCTCTTAAAGAAAGCAAAATTTTCATAACTTCTTCTAACTTTTCACTATTATCATTGATATTTATCTCTAATTTAAGACCAAAAATATTTTTAAGTAAATCAACTAAAATTTCCTTAATATATACTTTTTTATTAATATCATCTGTAGCATTACCAATTTTAAGCATTTGTAACAAATAAGATAAAGCCAAAGATGTATTTAGATCATCATCCATAGCTGACATAAAATTACTACGACATTCATCGATATCTTCATAATTAATTTCTTTATTAATAGAAAAGTCATTTTGTTTAATAAAACTTATAAATCTATTATAATTTTTATGCATTTCCTCTAAACCTTGTTCTGTAAAATCTAAAACACTTCGATAATGATTTTGTAATAAATAAAGTCTTAAAACATCGGCATTATATTTATCTAACAAAGTTAATAAATCAATTGAATTTCCTAAAGATTTACCCATTTTTTGACCATTTATAGTAACTAGATTATTATGAACAAAAAATCTAGCAAATTCACAACCATTAGCAATTTTCGATTGAGCAATTTCACATTCATGATGAGGGAAAATATTATCGATACCACCACCATGAATATCAAATGTATCACCTAAATATTTTTTTGACATAACTGAACACTCTATATGCCAACCTGGATAACCAAGACCAAATGGTGAAGGCCAACGCATAATATGTCCATTATCCGCACATTTCCATAAAGCAAAATCTTCATCACATTTTTTATCACTAGCAATATTAATTCTTTGTCCTGATAATGTTTCATCTAAACTTCTACCAGACATACTTCCATACTCTTTAAATTTTCGAACATCAAAATAAACATTACCTTTTTCCGTTTTATAAGCATAACCTTTATCTAATATTTTTTGAATCATTTCAATAATTTCGATAATATGACCAGTTGCACGACAACTTATAGTAGGACGCATTACATTTAAGCGATCCATTGCTTCAAAATAAAAATTTTCATATTTATAAGCAATTGCTACTGGGTCGACTTGTTCTAATTTAGCCTGTTTTTGAATTTTATCTTCCCCTTCGTCAACATCGCCGACAAGATGACCTACATCAGTAATATTTTGAACATATTTAACTTTATAACCATTATATTCAAAATAACGACGC
>CANROQ010000018.1 GCA_947632295.1 uncultured Bacilli bacterium | reverse complement strand
CTAGACAAAAATTAAAAAACTGAAAACTACAATTAGCAATTATTTATATTTTGTTCAAATTAATATTTTTTTAACTACCAAAAACTGTTATATAGAATTTTAAAATGACTAAAAATGGTGTATAAATTAAACTGTTGAAGCAAAACTATTAATAGAAAGGAGGTAATTTAGATGTTTAAAAAATTAATAACTACATTAACTATTTCGTTTGCCTTAATGATGATAATTCCTATATCAAATGTCCATGCTGAAGCAAAGAGTAATGTTAGTAATCAAGATGAATTAAAAGAAGCCTTAGCTGATGAAAGTATCAAAACTATCACTTTAGATACAGATATCGAAACCACTGAGAAAATTAATATTACAAGACCTGTTACAATTGATGGTAAAGGACATAAAATGAAATATGTTGGCAAATTTGGTGCTGAACAAAGTGAAAGTAATACAGTTTGGGGCGGAATTTACCTACTACAAGTATATAAAACAACTGCTACTATAAAAAATATTACCTTAACTGGTGGAAATGCTGCTTTATTAATTAATGGTTCACAAGTTAAATTAGAAGGTAAAATCGACGTTTCAGGTAATGGCTTTGGAGGAATAGAATTATCTCAAGGTGCAAATGTAGATGAAATCTCAAAAATTTCTATGGATGACGATACACAAATTATCAACACAACTGAAAGCAAAGAAAATCCAACATTTTGGGTTCCAGAAGATTCAGATGACGCTATCATAACAATCGCTGGTATTTCTAAAACAATCGAGTCTGGTGAAGAATTATCACTAATAGAAGTTGAAGCATTATTCGATACTGGCAATCCACCAACAGGAGATTCAATTAATTTTACAATTATGCTTGGTCTAATAGGAATTGCTTTATTTCTAAGTTCTTATAAGAATTTAAAACAAAATTAAGGAGCACTAATTATTAGTGCTTTTTACTAATTTAGCGTGAATTACTAATCTATTTCCGTAATTATCACGACAGGTAGATAATGTCAAAATTTTATCATTAATGTCAACATTAGTAGAAAAATTAAACTTGCTACGCGATAAAATATTATCTAAAAAATTTTGAAACAAACCATCGTTTAAAAAATTAGTTTTAATATAATAATTTTCACTAGGAACACTATAAACACTAATAATTTGCCAAATTGTATTAGCATTTAAAGTTGCTAATTTAATAATATGTTCACTATTATTATACCAATCTTCATCTAAAACATATCTTAGGCTACCAAACATAGTATCATCAACACGTGAATGTCCATAAATAACTGTATTTCGACCAAAATTATTTATATCATTTCTAGCATCTAAAAAAATCCAACCAGCATTATTTTGTGAATTATCAAAAGAATGCATTAAATAATATTCATTATCTTCTCCTTGAACAACAGGATAATCGACACTAGTATTTGCTACTTGTAACCAACCTATTGTATCATCATTAATATTTTTAAGTTCTATAAAATCAACTTGTAGAAAATCGACATCCTGCTCTATATTATTTTCTTCTTGACTAATAAATTCATCATATCTACAAAAATATTGTTCACTCATCATAGCTAAATTCTTCAATTTTTGTTGTAATTCTTTATTTTTATTATTATCATTTATCCATAAAAATATATCTATAAAAGCATACAAAATCAAACACAAAGATAAAAACAAAAATATATAACTTTTCTTTCTTTTCATCAAAATACACCTTTTTCTACTAATTATTATGTATATTTTTAATTATTTTATTATATACTTAAAATTAAAACCATGATAAAATTAATATAGGTAGGTGTTAGTTATGGATAATTTTTATATACTTAATTTAGAAGATACTATAATGATTATTAAAAACTTTTTTAGTGATTACAAATACTTATTGATTATATCAAGTGCTATTTTAATATTATCTATTCTTTTAGTAAGTTTAAAACCTAAAAAGAAAAAACAAATAATTTATGATAAGCCTCATAATGACCCATTACTGATAAATCAAAATGAAATTACTTCTAAAGAAATTTTAGAAAAACTAGCTTTTGAAAAACTAAAAGAAATTAAAACTGCTAAAATGAATTTTGATTTAGAAACAATAAAAAAAATTACAACTAATGATATTTTTGAGTTATATTATAGACAAATCAATACTTTAAAGGAAAATAATCAAAAAAATATGATACAAAATATTAAATATCTTAAATCATATATAACTAATTTAAATACTAATACAGCTAATTTAAGAGTAATTATTGAATGCTATGATTTTGTTATTGATAGTAATAATAAATGTATTAAAGGTAAGTATAATAAAAAAGTAATGCAAACATACGAAATAGAAATAAAGTTTGATGAAAAATTTGAAAACAGTATTATCCAAAAATTAGAATTACTATATGAAAGGGATATTTAAATGAAAAAAAATCATATTATTTTTTTATGTGCTTTATTTATTTTATTATTAGGAATAATTTATAATCCAATTACGATTAATGCTGATTCAGGATTTGATTCTAGTTGGGATAGTGGTGGTTCTGATTGGGGAGATTCCTCAGATTTTAGTAGTTCATCATCAGGAGGATTTTATATAGGAATAGGAAATAGTAGTGGCTTTTTAATTTTTGTTGTTAGTGCAATCGTCTTATATTTTATTTATTATATTGCCGTTAATAAATTTAATGCTAAAAACATCGGAAAACCAATTTTTATTATTTTCTTAATAATTTCATTTTTTACAGCCGGAATTTCTATTACTATATATATAATAGCTATAATGCTTGGTATTAAATCTAAAAATAATAAATTAAATAAAAATATTAATTATTCAACACCTCCATTAACAAAACAACAAATTTTAGAATTAGATCCAAATTTAAATATTGAAGAATTTAATCAAGTAGTATTCAATAATTATAAAGACATTCAAACTGCTTGGATGAATTTTGATTTAAAAACAATTCAAAATTTAGTTAGTGATGAAATTTATAATATGTATTCTATGCAGTTAGATACCTTAAAAGTTAAAGGGCAAAAAAATATGATGGAAGATATTAAATATATTAATAATTCAATCACTAAAATAACTTTTGAAAATAATATTGAAACAATTAATACAATTTTACAAGTTGAATGTTATGATTATTTAATAAATGAGTCAAATAAGGTTATTAGAGGCACTAAAAATCAAAAACTAATTTATACTTACGAATTAACATTTACAAAATATACTACTGATAAAAAAATTAACTATTGTCCAAATTGTGGCGCTAAAATAAATATAAATTCAAGTGGAAAATGCGAATATTGTAATTCTATCATTATAAATAAAGAAACAAAATGGATAATGACTAAAAAACAAATGCTAAATCAAAGGAGAAAATAATTATGAATGAATTAATTGAATTAGACCATACTTTTTCAGAAAGTAAATTTAAAACCAAAGTTGATAATATTTTTGTTATGTTACATATTTCACTTATGACAAATGATTTGACACGTGTAGACCATTTTATTAGTGACAATGTTTACAACAAATTTCAAGAACGATTAGATCGATTAAATAAAAATAATCAAATTCAAATGTTCGATGAATTAAACGTTAAATCAACTGAAATTATTAACATTGAAATTACTGATAAAGAGTTTATTATTACTGTTAAATTAATATCACGTTATATGGATTATATCATCGATAAAGATTCAAAAAAATTAATTAGTGGTAACAACAACTCTCGTGTTGAAAAAGAAAATATTTTAACATTTATAAAACAAAGAGATGCTGTCGATAGTGGGTATGTTAGAAAATGTCCATCATGTGGTGCTAACATGAATATTAATCATAGTGGAAAATGCGAATACTGTGGAACTATTTATAATACCGAAGATTATGATTGGGTATTAACTGATATCACGACAAAATAAAAACTCATATTAGAGTTTTATTAATACTTTAATCATTCCCGGTTCATTAGAATTTTCTACTGACAAATTTGGAATAATCATCGTTTGAGCATTTAAATTTTCATATAAAGTATTTAAATTATTAAATATAGTCCAATGATAATTCAATAAAATTTTACCATTTTCTTTTAAGTTATTATCAACTAAGTATTTTATAAATTTTATAAATGACTCTTGATCCTTTATATAATCTAAAATATTAGATAAATTGATAAAGCTATATTGACTATGAAATTCATTAACTGTATCAAATATATTAATATTTTTAAAATTAATTTTTGTATTATCAAGTTTACCTTTTAATAAATTATAATTTGGATAATCAAGAAATGGTATTCTCTTACTTACAACTTTATTACTACCTGCACTTCCAAAAAACAAAAATTCAAAATCTTCAACATTATCTTTAAAAATTTTACTAAAAAATAATTGAATTTCTTCATCATCAATATTTTCTAAAACTTTATAAAAATAGGACAATCTTTTTGATTGTAATACATCAATATCATAAAATTTAACAAATTCTTCAAAACTAAGCGCTTTTATTGCCGCTTTTTTTAACATTAAACTATAAAGGGTAAGTTTATTAGAATCAAAAGTATCAACTTCTTTTGCACCGTATAATACTGCACTTAATACTTGATCTCCTGAACCACATACAGTTAAAACATTATTATCTTTTATCGAAAAATAAGGATAATATGCTCTTAAATTTTCATTACTATATAAATAACAAGGTGAAAATTCTTTAAAACTTTCATTTTTTAAAAACCACAATCTTTGATTTTTATTATTTTTATTAATTTTCATCATCTCTAAAGTAGCATTAATATCACTCAATGTTTCAAATTTCATATAACCAACCCCTTTAAATATTTGAATATTATAACATAATATCTAAAAAAATCAATAAAAAACGATTAATAAAATTTTAACCGTTTAATATTCATAAATTCCTAATATTTTATCTTCATCAATACTAGATATTTGATCCATTTGCCATTTATCTCCAACTTTTGTTAAATTTAAATCTAGTGTATATTTAACTTTATCTTTAACTTTTTCTAACTCCTCTAGGCGATAATCCATAAATTTTTCTTGTGAATAATTATTATCATCATCGGCGAATTCATCAGGATGTTCTTCTAAATACTTATTAACATTCGCAATAATTTTCGAATAATCATATACTTCAATTTCTACTGTAACAATTGCTGTATCACCATTAACAGATTCATCTTTTACATCATAAACTAAATTTTTATAATGATTTTTCATAATATCTTTATATTTATCTTTTTGTGTTTCTGTCATCGAATTATCCGTAGTTAAAACATCATTTAAATCTTCAATAACATCTTGATTTAATGTTTGATAATTCATAAAAAACATTTCGACTTGTTTCGTTGGTGTATTATTTAAGTTTTCACCGCAACCATTAAATAATAAACAAAATGATAATAATGATATAATAAATATTTGTTTCATATATTCCCTCCATTTTTATAATGACAAAATTACTAAATTTTATACCACAAAATTTTTCATTTGTCATTTTTTATGTAAAGAAGAAAAATTTCTAAATTAATAAATAAAAAACCTATGATAAAATTATACTAGGTGATAATATGTATAAACATAAATTTTTAACTATTTTAATTTTATTTACCTTATTTTTAGGAATAATTGCTAAACCTATTTTGATTAAAGCTGATTCGGGATTTGATTCTAGTTATGATAGTGGTGGTTCTAGTAGTTCTAGTAGTTCTAGTTCGGACTGGAGTTCGTCATCAAGTGATTATTCTAGTAGTGGCGGTGGTTCAATTTCTACAACGGGATTTGTAATAATCATTATAATAATAATTATAGGAGCAATTATTTCACCAATATCAAATGGAATCGAAAATGTTTCAAATCATTTATTAAGTCAAATAGTACATACACTTTTTGGAACTACTAAAATAAGATTAATAGTTGTAACACTTATCGCAATATTTTTACTTCCAACCTTAACAACTGTTCCTATTTCTTTTATCGCAGGATTATTATCTTATTTATTTATAATGGGTTACAACATTTCTATATTAAAAAAAGGACCTAAAATTAAAGATTTGCCTCCAAAATTAACCGATGAAGAAATACACTCCAAACTTCCAAGTTTAAATATTAAAGAATTTAATGATAAAGTATTCAATATTTATAATGATGTTCAAATTGCTTGGATGAATTATGATATTGATTCTATTAAAAATTTATTAAGTGATGAAATGTATAATATGTACAAAATGCAAATCGAAACTTTAAAAATTAAAGGCGAACGTAATATCATGAAAAATATAAAATACATAAATAGTTATATTACAAGTATTGAAAATGTTAATGATATTACCACTATAAATGTCATTTTACAAGTTACATGTTATGATTATATTATCGATAACAAACAAAAAGTCATAAGAGGAAGTAAATTTACAAAATTACACTATACTTACTTCTTAAAATTTACCAAAAAGAATATAGAAAAACATATCGATATTTGTCCAAATTGTGGCGCTAAAATAAATGATAATAGCAGTAGATGCGAATATTGTAACTCCGCCATTGTCGATAATGAAAATGATTGGATTATGACTAAAAAACAAATGATTACACAAACAAAATTATAAAAATCTTAAGAATTTTACCTCTTAAGATTTTTTTATATCTATCTAACTTTAATATGAACTTCCCTTAACTGTTGTTCAGTAATTTCCGTAGGAGAACCCATCAACATATCTTGACCACTAGCAGTCATTGGGAAAGCAATCGTCTCACGAATACTAGTTTCATCTTTTAATAACATAAGCATTCTATCGATACCAATTGCCATTCCTGCATGTGGTGGAGCACCATATTGAAATGCCGTATATAAAGATTTAAATTTATCTTTTAATGTTGCTTCATCATAACCAGCAATTTCAAACGCCTTCTTCATAATTTCGATATCATGATTACGAACAGCACCACTGACTAATTCGATACCATTACAAACAAAATCATATTGGAACGCTAAAACTTGATCAGGTTCCTTAGAATTTAAACTATCCATACCACCTTGTGGCATACTAAATGGATTATGAGTAAAAATATAATGTTTCTCTGTCTCATCATATTCAAACATTGGGAAATCATTTATAATACAAAATTTATAAACATTAGGATCTTGCATATCAAGTCTTCGACCTAATTCTAGACGAATTTGACCAGCTTGTTTACTTGCTAATAATTCACTACGATCAGCAATAAAGAAAAGGACGCTACCTACTTTTAAACTAGCTCTTTCAATTAAATTATTTTTATCTTCATCTGTTAAAAATTTATCAATTGGGCCTTTAAAAGACATATCTTCTTGAACAGTGATATAACCAATACCAGGCATACCAATACTTTTTGCATAATCGACTAATTCATTAAACCAACTATTTGATTTAGAAGCCAAATCATCAACTTTAATACCACGTACAGTAACACCTCTAAATGGTTTAAATTCTGAATTAGCAAAAATATCACTTAAATCGATTATTTCTAAAGGTATTCGTAAATCTGGCTTATCACTACCATATTTTAACATAGCCTCACGATAAGGAATTCTTACAAAAGGTGTTGATGAGACTTGCTTATCACTAAATTTAGAAAATACATCTTTAAAAATTTGTTCACCTATTACATAAACATCTTCTTCTTCAGCAAAAGCCATTTCTAAATCTAATTGATAAAATTCACCATAAACACGATCGGCTCTAGCATCTTCATCTCTAAAACAAGGAGCCACTTGAAAATAACGATCAAAACCACTTACCATTAATAATTGTTTAAAAATTTGGGGCGCTTGTGGTAAAGCATAAAATTTTCCATGAAATAATCTCGATGGTACTACAAAATCTCTTGCTCCTTCAGGTGATGACGCTGTCAAAATTGGTGTTTGAATTTCTGTAAATCCTAATTCTTCCATCTCATGACGTAAAAATTTAATAACTTCCGATCTAAAAATAATATTGTCATGGACTTTCTTATTTCGCAAATCTAAATAACGATATTTAAGGCGAACATCTTCACTAACATCCTTAGAAGTCATAACCTCAAAAGGTAAAATATTTTTTGCTTTGCCTAAAACTTCCAAAGACTGGGCTACTACTTCTACTTCACCAGATTTTAAACGAGCATTGTAATCATCTTCATCTCTTTTTCGAACTACACCCGTTAGGCAAATGGTCGATTCACGAGTTAATCCATCGAAAATAGTATCATCATTACTTACAACTTGAACGACACCATGCTCATCACGTAAATCTAAAAAAATGACACCACCATGATCACGAATATTTTCAATCCAACCCGAAATCTTAACTTTTTTATCTATATAGTCATTATTAATTTCACCACAGTAACAATTACGATATTTATTTTCTCTCATAATTACCTCTTTTCAATTTCACTTATCATCATATTTCTAGTCATTGCTGGATTTGCCTGTCCACGCGTTTTTTTCATAACTTGGCCAACTAAGAAATCTACAATATTGGTACGTCCTTGCTTATAAGTCTCAATAGCATTAGGTTGTTCATCCAAAACTTCTGTTACTATTTTTAAAATTTCATCCTCGCCACCAATTTGTTTAATACCTAAATCTTCAACAATAACGCTAGGTTCTTTTTTATCATCTAAACATTTATAAAATACTTCCTTGCTTTGTTTTGAAGAAATCTTACCATCTTCGACCATTTTAATTAAATCCACTAACATTTTTGGTGTAAAGAAAAGTTCATCTATAGTCATTTCACATTTATTTAAATAACCTAAAATAATACTAGTAATCCAATTAGAAGCCGATTTTGGATTTGATCCTAATTTAATCGTTTCTTCATAATAATCAGCTACATTTTTTTCTTTAACTAATATAGTAGCATCATAATTAGAAATTCCATATTCATTGATATATTTTTCTTTTCTCTCTGGTGCTAACGCTGGAATCGATTTTTTAATACTTTCTAACCAATCACTTGATAGTTTAAATTTAGGAATATTTGGCTCAATAAAATATTTATAATCGATGGCATCAACTTTACTACGCATATAAATAGTAGTACCAGTTTCTTCATCAAAACGTCTTGTTTGTTGCTCCATCGAATCATATTCGCCAGATTCTTTTAATTCTATTTGTCTTTCTATTTCATAATTGATAGCGTCTCTAACTCCACCAAAGGAATTGACATTTTTAATTTCAACTTTTGTTCCCCAATTTTCTTCTTTAGTTTCATCTAAATTTTCATCCATAATTGAAACATTAACATCGCATCTAATTTGACCTTTTTTACTGTCGGCTTCACTAATACCCGCATATTGATAAATTGACCTCATTGTTTCTAAAAAAGCAACAGCCTCATTAGCCGAATGAAAATCAGGATAAGTAACTAACTCTAAAAGTGGAACGCCAGCTCTATTGTAATCGATTGTTGAACAAGTTGCATAATGATCCGTACTAGCAGCATCCTCTTCTAAGTGAATATTGTTGATACGAACAGTCTTTAATTCATCACCACATTCGTAAGTTAGACTACCATAAATACCAACAGGTGCAGGTTTTGTCTCTTGTGTAATTTGAAATCCCTTAGGTAAATCTGGATAATAATAATTTTTTCTTTCAAAATAAATATATTCAGGTTGCTTACAATTTAAAATAATACTTGCCATTAAGGCCTTTTTAATAGCCTCTTTATTGACTACTGGTAAAGTTCCAGGAAAAGCCATATCGACTGGACGAATATTGCTATTAGGAGTACTACTATATGAATTAGCGGCACTTGAAAAAACTTTAGTATTTGTTTCACTTATTTCACAGTGCATCTCTAAACCAATTAAAACTTTATAACCGTTCATTATTCTACCTCCTTAGCAATTTGATTTTTATAATTCATCGAATTTTCTAAAGCATAAGCAATATTTAAAACATTGACATCGTCATAACAATTACCTGTTATATTAACACCAACTGGTAAATTATCGATAAAACCATTTGGAATTGTAATTGAAGGAAAACCTCCAAAATTTCCAATTTGTAAATGTTCCTCTAATATTTGGGTATTTTCATCCAAGATATCTAATGAACCATCTAAATGTTTAGCAGGTCCACTACCAACTGGTAAAATAACAGCGTCATATTTTTCATAAAGTTTTTTCCATTCATCGACAATTAATCTTCTAACTCTTTGCGCATTGAAGAAATATCTATTTTTATTTTGTGCTTGTAGAACATAAGAACCGATTACAAATCTTCTTTTAATAAGTGGTGAAAAACCTTCGGTACGATAATTTTTCATCATATCAATATAATTTTTACCTTCACCACGAGGTCCAAAAATAATTCCTGTTAAATTAGACATATTACTAGTTGCTTCAGCACACGAAATAACAACATAGACACTGGCAACAGCATTTAACAATTTTTTATCAATAGAAACTTCTTCAACTTCCATACCTAATTCTTTGCATTTTTCAAGCGTCACTTGAAAATTTTCTAAATGCTTTTTTAATTCTTCACTAGCATTAGGATAATTAG
>CANROQ010000017.1 GCA_947632295.1 uncultured Bacilli bacterium | reverse complement strand
AATAACATTACCATTAAGGCTTCTTCATATTCTCCAATATAAAAAGCTCCTAATGTCGCTATAATCATCAAAAAATTCTCATCAAAAATTTCACCTTTTAAAATATTTTTAATCGCGTCTATATACATTTCATAAGATATAATTATATAACTTATAATAATTAAAGTTAAAAATAAAGTATCATTAGTTTTAAAAATAAATGAGATTGCAAAAATAATGGCACTTATAATGATTTTAAAAAGATTAAAATTTTTCATTTTTTACCTCTTCCATAATATGTTCTAAACCATATTCTAAAATAATTTTAATATGATTATCAGCAATTGAATATTTGACAGTTTTTCCAATTTTATTAGTTTTAACTAAATTAGATGTACGTAGATTTTTTAATTGATGAGAAATAGCTGATTGACTTACATTTAAAATATCTGATATCTCATTAACACATTTTTCACCGTTTAATAAAACATCTAAAATTCTAAGTCTAGTTGAATCACCAAAAATTTTAAAAAATTCGCTCAATCCACTTAATAAATCTTTACTATGTGTTTTCATGTATCCTCCTTTATATGATTATATGTTCATATATTCATATTATATCGATAATTACTATAATAGTCAATAGTTTGATGAAAATAAATGTATTATATAAATTTATTAAAAAAACCGTTATATTTTAACGGTTAATTTCTTAATGGCGGAGTAGGCGAGATTTGAACTCGCGCGCCAGTTGCCCGACCTACACCCTTAGCAGGGGCGCCTCTTCAGCCTCTTGAGTACTACTCCAAAACGCTACAAATTTGTATTACGAATATAATTTTACCTTATCTAATCATTATTGTCAATAAAAATAAATGGTTATTTTATAAAAAAATAAATTGCCCAATTATCGACAATTTATTTTACTTCTTAAAATATTTTCTAATTCTTTGCACTTTTCTATATTCATATCTAAAGTATCTTTTAAAGGATATGGTATATTTAACGTTTTATATTTTTCTATTGCCATAGTATGATATGGTAATAACTCCACTTTTTCAATATTTTTTAATGGCTTAATAAAATCAACCAATTTTTCAATATATTCAATATTATCGTTAATATTTGGAACAATTACTTGTCTTAACCACATTTTTTTATTAAGGCTTTGACATTTTTCTAAAAATTTTAAAGATAAATCAATTGGTTGGCTTGTCATTTTTTGATAGCCTTCTTGATCAATTGCTTTAATATCAAAGATAACTAAATCAACTAAATTTAATAATTCATCATAATTATCATTAGAAACACCGGCTGTATCTAACGCAATATGTATATCTTCTTGTTTTAAAAGTCGGCAAGTTTGAGTTACAAATTCACATTGTAATAAAGGCTCACCACCAGAAAAAGTAACCCCTCCATTATTTCTTGCAAAATATGGTTTATTTCTAATAATTTTTTGAAACAGTTCTTCTGGAGTATAGTTATCAGTTCCTCTTTTAAACATTTCTGGATTATGACAAAAAAGGCAGCGTAACATACAACCATTTAAGAATACTACGGTTCTAATACCGGGTCCATCAACAAGACCAAATGATTCAATATGGGCTACACTACCTTTTATTTCCTTAGATTCTTTCATGGAATGTTCTAGAAATTACTTCTTCTTGTTGTTTTCTTGTCAAACGATTAAATCTAACAGAATATCCAGAAACACGAATGGTTAAAAGTGGATATTTTTCAGGATGTTCCATAGCATCTTGTAACATTTCACGATTTAGGACATTTACATTTAAATGATGGGCATTTTGAACGAAATAACCATCTAGTAAACTGACTAAATTTTCGATTTGTTCTTCTAAAGTATGACCTAAAGCACTTGGAATAATAGTAAATGTATTCGATATACCATCTTTACAACAATTTTTATAATCAAGTTTAGCCACGGAATTTAAAGAAGCAATGGCACCACTGTTATCTCTTCCATGCATTGGATTAGCACCTGGTGCAAAAGGTACACCGGCTTTTCTTCCATCTGGAGTTGCTCCTGTTTTAGAACCATAAACGACATTCGAAGTAATCGTTAAAACAGACATTGTTGGTTCCGCATCACGATATGGTTTATGTTTGGCAAGTTCCGAATAAATTTTGCTTAAAATTTCTTTAGCAATTTCATCAACACGATCATCGTCATTACCATATTTTGGATAATCTCCTTCAATTTGAAAATCAGTAATAATTCCATTAGCATTTCTAATTGGTTTTACTTTAGCATATTTAATAGCCGATAGAGAATCGGTTGCAACTGAAAGTCCGGCTACACCATAAGCCATGTAACGATGTACATCGGTATCATGAAGCGCCATTTGACTTGCTTCATAAGCATATTTATCATGCATATAATGGATAATATTCATCGCACTAGCATAAATTTTTGCTACTTCTTCTAGCATTTTGAAATAACCGGCTTTAACTGTTTCATAATCGAGAATCTCCGAATTATTTTTTTCAAATCCATCGACAATTTGTTCTTCTGACATTTCGTCAATACCACCATTTAGGGAATATAATAGGGATTTAGCTAAATTACAACGTGCCCCAAAAAATTGCATATCTTTGCCAATGCGCATAGCTGAAACACAACATGCTATCGCATAATCATCACCATAAATAGGACGCATTAAATCATCATTTTCATATTGAATAGCGTCTGTCTTAATAGACATTTTAGAACAATATTTCTTAAAGTTTTCAGTTAATTTTCCACTCCATAAAACTGTCATATTTGGTTCTGGTGCTGGATCTAGATTTGTTAATGTATGTAAAATACGATAAGAAGTTTTAGTAATTAATGGTACTTGATTATCACCAACACCTGCTATTGAACAAGTAACCCAAGTTGGATCACCTGAAAATAATTCATCATATTCAGGTGTTCTTAAATGACGTACAAGTCTTAATTTAATAATAAATTGATCAATTAATTCTTGGATTTCTTTTTCGGTAATTTTTCCTTCTTCTAAGTCTTTTTCAAAATAAATATCTAGGAAAGCATCAACTCTACCTAAACTCATAGCGGCACCGTTATTTTCTTTAACAGCAGCTAGATAACCAAAATATAACCATTGAACTGCTTCTTTTGAATTAGTAGCTGGTTTAGATATATCATAGCCATATTTTAATGCCATATCTTTAATTTCTTGTAAAGCACGATATTGCATAGATAATTCTTCACGACGACGAATAATATCTTCACTCATATCACAATTAACAGGCATATCCCATTCTTTTTTCTTTTCTGCCATTAAAAAGTCAATACCATATAGTGCTACACGACGATAGTCACCGATAATACGACCACGTCCATACGCATCAGGTAGTCCTGTTAATAATCCAGCATGTCTTGCTCTTCTAATTTCATTAGTATAAGCATCAAAAACACCTTGATTATGTGTTTTTCTATAAGTATTGAAATGTTTTTCAATATCAGCATTTAAAGTATAATTATAAGCCTTTAGTGAACTATAAACCATACGAATACCACCATAAGGATTAACAATTCTTTTAAGTGGCGCATCAGTTTGCAAACCAACAATGACTTCGTTATCTTTATCGATATAACCCGCATCATAAGCATTGATACCAGCGACATGATCGACATCGATATCTAAAACACCTTTTTTTAATTCTTCTTTTAATAATTCACTACATTTAGACCATACTTTATTAGTTCTTTCAGTAGTTTCAGTTAAAAATTCTTCATTTCCTTCATAAAATTTATAATTATTTTGGATAAAATCGCGAACATTTATCTCGTTCTTCCAATTTTCTCCTTTAAATTTATTCCATATCTCCATGTATTACCTCTCCTCTAGCATAATAATTATATCACAGTAAATTGTTTTTGTTTTATAAAAGTTCTCTTTTAGGCACTAATTTTACACTTTTATTTTAACCTAAAAAAAGAAAAAAATTCTTCTATATTCAAAAGAAAAAAATAATTTACCATTTTGATAAATTATTTATATTTCTAAAAATTTTTTGAAATCTTCTTCACTCCAAATTTCGATATTTAATTCTTTAGCTTTATCATATTTACTACCAGGATTTTCACCTACTAGAACAACACTTGTTTTTTTAGTAACAGAATTTGTAACTTTTCCACCATTAGATGCAATTATATCACTTGCTTCATCTCGTGAATACTCACTTAATGTTCCCGTTAAAACAAAAGTTTTATCTTTAAAATTAGCGTTTTCAATAATATTTCCACCTATATAGTTAGTATTAACACCATGTTCTTTAAGTTGCTCGATCAATTTTAAATTTTCATCGATACTAAAATATTCAGAAATACTATTGGCAATTATCTCACCTATGTCATTAATATTAACTAAAGTTTCATAATCAGTATTTATTAAATTATCAATATTTTTGTATTCTTTCGCTAAAATTTGAGCATTTTTTTTGCCAACATGTCTAATTCCTAAAGCAAATAATAATCTTTCAAGGGAATTTTGTTTACTATTTTCTATGCTATCCAATAGATTATTGATACTTTTTTCGCCAAATCCTTCTAATTCCATAAGTTCTTGTTTATATTTTTTTAATTCATAAAAATCGACAATATTTTTCAAGTAACCCATATTATAGAAATCTTCAATAATACGTTCGCCAAAACCATCTATATACATAGCGTCTCTACTCACAAAATGAATTAGTCCTTCAATTTTTCTAGCATCACAAAATTTATTTTCACAATAATAGGCAACCTCGCTATCTTTGCGCACTAACTTGCTACCACAAATTGGACAAATATCGATCATTTTAAAAGGTATTTGAGTACCATCACGTCTTTCAGTGATTACTCTAACTACCTCTGGAATAACATCTCCGGCTTTATGAATAGCGACAGTGTCATTAATCATAATATCTTTTTCTTTAATATAATCTTCATTATGTAAAGTAACACTACTTATAACTGAACCTGCTAAGTGAACAGGATTTAAATCGGCACGTGGCGTAATTTTGCCAGTTCTACCGACACAAAATTCGATATTTTTTAATTTCGTTAAAACCTCTATGGCAGGAAATTTATAAGCAATTGCCCATTTGGGAGTTCTTGCCGTATAACCTAATGTTTTCTCATCAGCAATGTTGTTTACTTTAATAACAATGCCATCAATTTCATAAGGTAATTCATCTCGTTTTACAGTCCAATCTTTGACATAATTAATAACTTCATCAATATTTTTGGCAACGATAATATTAGGATTAACAATAAAACCAAGTTTTTTCATGAATTCTAAAGTATCGGAATGCTTCGTTAGTTGATATTTATCAGGTTCCGGTAAATGATATATAAATGTGGCTAAATTCCTTTTAGCAGCAACTTTCGAATCTAATTGTCGAACCGACCCAGCCGCTGCATTTCTAGGATTGGCAAATAAATTCTCACCATTTTGTTTACGTTCTTCATTTAGTTTATTAAACGATTTTTTTGGCATATAAATTTCGCCGCGTACTTCCAAATCATCTTTAAAATCGATAGTCAGTGGCACCGATTTAATCGTTTCAACATTATGAGTAATATCTTCACCTGTTATTCCATCACCACGGGTTGCAGCCCTAACAAGTTTTCCATTTTCATAAATTAAAGATACCGATAAGCCATCAATTTTTAATTCACAAACATAGGTAGGATTGGGAATTGTTTTTTTGATTCGCTCGTCGAAATCTCTTATTTCATCTTCACTAAATATATCACCTAAAGACATCATAGGAACACTATGAGTAACTTTCGCAAATTCTTCAATTATTTTTCCACCAATTCTTTTAGTTGGTGAATTATCTTTTTTATATTGAGGATATTTTTCTTCTAATTTTTCTAGTTCATGATAATAATCATCATATTCTTGGTCAGTTATCGTTGGTTTATCTAATGTATAGTATTCATAACTTGCTTTATTTAATATTTCAATTAACTCTTCAATTCGTTTTTCAATCATATATTCACCCCGTATTAGAAAAAATATTAATTAATAATATTATTCTAAATAGAATATTTATCTTTATTAATTAATATTCTTTGATATTGTTCCATATTTTCTAAAGATATTTTTAATATATTTTTGATTGTCGTTGCAAAAACGCTCATATTTCGTTCTTCTTTCGATAATAAATTACCTTGACAATCATAAAAATATTTATTAATTATATTAACAAAATTTTCAAAATTATTTGAGCCAATAACATCACAAATACAACGTTTATTATTATTAATTAATGATTCAATTATTTCATTACTATAATTTTGATAAAATTTATCAACTAAGAATAAATCATTATTAAATTCAGTAATGTCTTTATTTTTCTTTAAATTTATAATCATAATATCATTTTTATATAATTTTTTAGTAATTTGATATGCAATTGTATCAATAATTAGATTACTAAACATTAAATATTTATCTTTTCCTATAATACTGTTTCCATTCACAATTGATTTATTATTATAATTTTCAGAATTAAAAGCTAATCGACATATCCATTTAACAAATAAAAAATCATTATTTTCACAATCCATCGTTGGTGAAAAAAGAAAAAAACGAATATTTTTATCATCCGAACATTCATCAGAAGTCCATAATATTTCTGGTTCATTAATTTTAGAAATTCTAGAAATTATTTTATTATTTATATTATCGAATTTTTGTTTATCTTTCTTAAGTAAATTTAAAAAATATTTAGATGCTTTAGCATTTTTCTTATTATTTAATAATTTTTCACTTAAAAGAAATTCATTAATAATTTTTTTCGCATCGACATTCCAACTATTTATAGTATCTACATATTCTCTATTATATTTATCAATAATGTCGAATAAATCATTCAATTTTTCTCTTTTAAAGCATCTAACATTAGTATTTTGTATACCTAATAGTTCCAAACATCTTTCACGATTATTAAAAATAGTTTCCATCTCTAAGATAGCTGTTGTCTTATCTTTTAATTTTTTTTCATATTCTAGCGAAAAACACATTATTATACCATCGATTAATTTTGAACTATTTTCGCTAAAAAATAATGGATAACAATTGAGTTTTTTTAAATCAATTTTTTGATGGGTATTTAAATAATTTTGATCAGTATCTGATAAATTACTTTGAATTTCTTTAATAAAATCTATTCTTAGGTGCTTATACAATTTATTAATTTTATTGTCATAACTTTGTATACTTTTAATAATATTTTCATATTTTGTACCCAATTTTTTATCATTTAAACTTTCAATTTTCTTGGAATTTGTCTTACAATAATTATTTAAATCTGTAATCTTATTAAAAAAAACAAAATTAGTGTGTAATATTCGATCATTAATAATATTACTATATTGCTTGCCAACAATATCTATAAGTTCATTCGTAATAATATTAACGACTTTATTTATTTTCGTATATGTTGGTTCTAAAACAAAATCTAATTCTCTACAAAATAAATTATCCATCTAGCAACACCCTCTTATTCTTTTAAATTACTTTTCTTTTTGTAAAGCACGATATACTGTTACAAACACAAAAATTCCTAAACCAAATAAAGCCAACCATAATAATGGATTACTTTGATGTTCTAAAATAAACTCCTTTAATGGTTGCATCCATTTGTTTAATGTATCAATAATACCTTTCATTTTTACACCTTCCTAATACTTCTATGTCCTTTAATTAATTTTTTTATTTGGGCCGGATACGCAAAAGCAACAGAAATAATATATTTTTCAACGCCAACTACGATACCCTCACCAAATTCTTCATGAATAATTCTATCACCGACTTTATATTCGGCAGTTTCATCGATGACATAATCTTGCTTTGGACTTACAATATTATTATGTAATTCAATTGTATCATTGTCAAGATATTGTTCATCGATTTCATTTATAAAACGACTTGGCGGATTACAATTATCTATACCATACAAAACACGTCTTTTCGCATTAATTAACCATAATCGTTTTTTTGCTCTTGTAATGGCTACATAACACAAACGTCGCTCCTCTTCAATGCTGTCTTGCGATTCAAGCGAATTGTTGTGAGGAAAAATTCCTTCTTCTAAACCAATAATAAAAACATTATCAAATTCTAATCCTTTTGCACTATGAACAGTCATAAGTGTAACTAAATCGCTACTTTGTTTTTGTTCTTCAACATCAGTAACTAAACTGATTTCCATCAAAAGATCTTCTAGAGAAACTAAACCATTTCTCTCTTCGAAAGTTTTAGTTATTGATTTAAATTCTTCCAAGTTTTCTAATCGAACATCGGCTTCAATACTATGTTCTGCAACTAAAGAATTTCGCATACCAGTCAATTCTAAAATAGATTCGACTAATTCAGTTAAAGAACTATTTTCAGCAATTTCTTTCAATGCTTCGATTTGATTTTTAAAATTTAATTCTTTACCTTCACTAATTACTTCAAATATCGATTTTTTTTCATTTGTTGCTTTATCAATTAATTTTTCGATAGTTTTAGGTCCAATTCCTCTTTTTGGAGCATTAATAATTCTAATTAAACTAATATCATCATACATATTATAAATAAGTCTTAAATACGCGATTAAATCTTTTATTTCCTTACGATTATAGAAATTTAGACTACCGATAACTTTATAGGGAATAGAATCTCTTAAAAGCGCATCTTCAATATTTCGCGATTGAGCATTCGTTCGATATAATATGGCAATATCATCACGCTTAACACCATTATCTATTAGTTTTTTTATTTCTTTAACTACATAATAGGCTTCATCTTTTTCATCTAAAGCGCGATAATATTTTAATTTATCGCCTTCTTCATTATCGGTCCATAAATTTTTTTCTTTTCGCTGTTTATTATTTTTAATAACACAATTAGCAGCATTTAAAATATTTTTAGTAGAACGATAATTTTCTTCTAATATTATGACAGTTGGATTAGGATAATCGTTTTCAAAATTTAAAATATTGCGATAATTTGAGCCTCTAAAACTATAGATCGATTGATCATTATCACCAACTGCACAAATATTTTTGTATTTAGCACTTATCATTTTTACTAAATTATATTGTGCCTCATTAGTATCTTGGTACTCATCGATTAAAATATACTTAAATCTTTCCTGATATTCCTGTAAAATTTCTGGATGACTTTTAAATAACTTTATTGGTAAAATTAATAAATCATCAAAATCTAAAGAATTATTTATCAGTAGTTTATCTTGATATTTACGATAAATAGTTACAACTAACTGTTCAAATTCTGAATTAGCATATTTTTCATAATCATCAGGTGACATCATTTCGTTTTTAGCGCCACTTATGCGACTACGAATTACTTTTGGATTAAAGTGATTAGTATCTAAATTTAATTCACGCATAATTTTTTTAATAATAGATAGAGAATCGTCACTATCTAAAATCGTAAAATTAGGTTTAAAATTTAATTTATCATAATTTTCTTTAACAACTAATAATCCAAATGAGTGAAAAGTAGAAATTTGAATACGATAAGCAATATTTCCTAATAATGATAAAACACGACTTTTCATTTCCTTAGCGGCTTTATTTGTGAATGTTATAGCCAAAATCGATAATGGATTAACTTGGTTATGCTCAATTAAATAAGCAATTTTCATAGTTAAAACTTTTGTCTTTCCACTACCTGCTCCAGCTAGGACAAGGATAGGCCCATCAGTTGTTCTAACGGCTTCTTGTTGATTGGGATTTAATGTTTCTATACCTATCATATACTTCACCATAATAATGATATCATAAAATCGCTAAAATTCATAGTAAAAAAAGTTTAATTAAGGATTTTTTCACATAAAAAATATATAAATTATAAATAATAATCTATATATTTTTTGCTTCTAAAATTAAATACTTAAAATCATTTAAACAAGTTATTAAAATAAGTGTTTTTTTATCATATTTCTTTAGATAAAAATCATCATTTTTGTCTTTAGTGTAGATATTATTAATTTCATATTGATAGGTAAGTCCATCATAATAAATATTAATTTTATCTCCTAAATTTAGTTTATGTAAATTTTTAAAATATGCGTTAGCAGCCGTACCAGAATGGGCCGCTAGTAATAAAACACTATTTTTTTCATTTGGCAAAATCGACGTAGGTAAAATACTAACATTTAGACTAATGTTATTTCGATAATCATCAATATTATAAACGCCCTCTTTTAAATTAATACGTGGTATTTCTAAAACCAATAAATAAGATGTTTTTTCTATTCTTATTTGATTACCTTGATTATCATATTGTTTATAAAATATATCTAATTCAGTATTAGTATAATTATCTCTAACTATTTTTTGATATAATTTATAAGAAAAAATTACAATACTAATTACGATACAAATTATTCCAAAAATTTTAATTAAGTTTCTTTTTAAATTCATTTTTAATCATTAAAACAGTTCCTAAAACAAATAGAATATTACTAATAATAAGCGAATAATCTTTTTTTAAAGTATTTGGTAAAATAACACGTTTATTGTTTTCAACTACAATTTCTTGTTCTAAATTTAAATCGATTAT
>CANROQ010000016.1 GCA_947632295.1 uncultured Bacilli bacterium | reverse complement strand
TCAAATAATAAAAACCGTTGCCACTAGTACGTCCTGCTGACTCTTTATCTAAACCATTTAATTTTTCAATAATATCAGCATGATATGGTATTTCATAGTCAGGAACAATTGGTTCACCAAATCTTTCAATTTCTACATTTTTACTATCATCTTCTCCAATTGGTACACTAGAATCAATAATATTAGGTATAACTAGCATTTTATTTTTTATTTTTTCTTCTAATTCTTTTTCATCTTGTTCTAATTTAGAAATTTGTTCACTATAACTACTAATTTCTTCTTTAATTTTTAAGGCTTCATCTTTTTTACCTTCACGCATTAAATTACCAATTAAATCACTTTTTTGATTTTTTAAACTACGTAAATTATCACCTTTCAATTTACAATCACGATATTTTTTATCTAATTCGTATACTTCTTCTACTAAAGGTATTTTATGATCTTGAAATTTTTTCTTAATATTTTCAATTACTAATTCTTTATTTTCTCTAATTAATTTTATATCTATCATTTTATATTCCTACTTTCTTACAAGTTGTTTAAATAAATTTCCTTTTTCTTCAAAATTTTTAAATTGATTATAACTAGAAGCAGCTGGTGATAATAAACAAATCATACCTTTTTTCGTAATCTTTTTAGCAATATCGACAGCTATTTCTAAGTTTTCTGCTTTGTAGACATTTTTTCCTGTTATTTGACTACCAATTTTATAACCAGTATCTGGCATACAAATCAAATTTTCGACATTACAATTTTTCAAATATTCAACTAATTCTTCATAATGTATACCTCTATCTTTACCACCAAAAATCAAAGTATTAACAATTCCTAGACTTTCGATGGCATTAATAGTTGCGTTTGGAATAGTCGCAATCGAATCATTATAATAAGTAACGCCATCATAATCCCCTACATATTCTAATCGATGCTCTAATGGTTTAAATTCATTAACACTTTTACTTGCTTCACGATTGCTTAATCCTAAAAGATTGACCACTGCAAAAACAGCCATTATATTACTTAAATTATGTTTACCAATCAAATTTCGGTCGTCATTTACATTATAAACTGGTTTATTTTTACAATATATATAATTGCCATCACAATAAACAGTATTAAAATCTTGTTTTGGTTCAGCAAATTTATATCTAATTAGTTGTGAATCTCTTTTTTTAGAGTTAACTAAATTATTCAATGTTTCATTATCTTCACAATAGACACTGAAATCAATACGACTTTGATATTCAAACATTTTCATTTTACAAGCATGATAATATTCGACACTGCCACCTGTATGATCTAAATGGTCTTCGAATAAATTTAAAATGACTCCAATATGTGGTGATGTTTTAATAAACTCTAATTGGGCAATCGACATTTCAATGATAACTTTAGTCGAATCTTTAATATCATCCAAATAATCAAAAACTGGTGTTCCAATATTTCCTAATAATAAAGTATCGACATTTTGATCTTTGAACACTTTATATAGTAATGATGCAGTCGTACTTTTTCCTTTTGTACCAGTAATACCAATTATTTGATCTCTAAAACATTCTAATACAATTTCAATTTGTGAAGTAATACGATCTTCAAAACGTGAAGTATCGACATCTTTTAGCGAAATACCTGGTGATTTAATAATGACATCATAATCACGTAAATGATCAAGATAGCCATAGCCAGCAACTATTCTAGTTGCTAAATCACCTCTTAAAAATTCATTTTCTTCAACTATATTTTCATTTATATCGAGAATAAATAATTTAAAACTAGGATTGTGTTTTCTAATATAATTAAAAGTCGACTTACCTTCTTTACCAAATCCTAAAATTGCAACTTTTTTACCTGTTAAAAAATCCATTACTCTATTCATATTTTATCTCCTCCTTAATTAATTTTGAATATTCTAAATCTAAATTATTTTCATTATTATAATTATGTAATAGACTATCATCTACAGTTTTTACACCATATTTATCATAATAATATTTTAATAAAAATGGTAAATTTTGATTGTTATTTAAATATTTTTCTATGCTTTTATTGACACAATAATTAACTTCATCATAAGTTCCAACACACTCAAATGGTTTGCTTATGCTATCACCTATTAAACCAATAAAATCATCTAATAAAGATTTTTTATCTAATAAATTTTCTCCAAAAATATTAAGCATATCAACTTCTGTTAAAAAAGTATTTAATAAAAGATAAGCAAACAAACATTTTGAACAATTTAAACACCAATTCCAAGTATCATTTTTACTACCTAAATTGCAGCTTTTAAAAGCAAGATGGTATTTTTTTAACTTAGAGAAAATATAGGTTATTTGTAATTCATTAAGTGGTCTTAAAAAACTAAAGTATTTAATACTATCACTAAAATAAGTTGTTGTAAATTTATAAAAATCGCGCTCAAATTCATAACTTTTAGAATATTGATGATTAATATTTTTACCCTTAACGTAACTTTCGTTAGCACTTGATTCATTAGATAAGATTATATTTTTTTTACCCGATAAATAGGCTATTAAATAAGATAGAAAAGCAATAACTGAGCTAATTGGCACATGACCATTCAAGTAACCTAAACTGTTTAAATGTATTAATTTATCTTTATCGATAATTCGCTCAATACAATAAATATCATTATCTAGAAAACCAGCAATATGCGCACATTCGATCATCGGTTTTTTTGCATTCATTAAAAAGCAAGCATTGTTTGGTTCATTTTTTAATAATTCTAAACTAACACAAGAATCTTTACCACCACCAACATTGATTAAATTGCCATTACTTTCGAAATTTATCTTTTGATATTCATCCGTATTATTATAAATTAAAATATTTACAAAATCATTAATTCCTATATCGATATTATTACGATATAAAAATTCTCCTAACCCATTATAATATAATTTCTTATACCAAGAGACCTGTTCTTTATTTAAGTATCCACAGTTAATAATTAAATTTGGTGAACAAGTACATTTAAAATAATTGATGGCTTCAACTATTCCTAGATGAAACACAATTTTTTCTAAAAATTTATAATCGATATCTTTTCTTTGAATAACATCTTTAGGTATTATTATTTTATTTTCAAATGTTTCTAAGGAAGGAATATTATAATGATATATAATTTCAAGGTTCAAATCTTTATCATTTATTTCATATTTTTCATAAATAAATTTAGGATAATTAGTTCGAAATTCTAAAAATTTTTCATTCATATAATCCACCTTTCTACAATAAAAGACTATTTATAGGAGCATAAAAATATGCGGTACCATCCTAATTTAATAGTCTTAATTTTGATAACGGTTAACCCGGAAATGTTTGCATTTCTCTATGGAAGTAGATTTCACAAATAATTAATATTAGTTTCCACCAACCACTAACTCTCTTTAAAAAATTAATTTGTTACTTATCTTCCTCAACGATTTATATTATATATTTTACCATAATTTAGGCAATTAAACAACTAAATTAATGAATTATTAATCTTTATAATATAATTTAATATATTTTTGCTCACAATATATTTAGGTGATAAAATGAGCAAACAAAAAATTGATAGACAATTATTAATTCTTTTATTTTTATTAGCCATTATAAGTATTTTAACAATATATAGTGCTCAAAATATTTTACCAAATTACTTAAATAATTTATATATTAAACAAACTCTATGGTATATATTAGGCTTTATAATAATTATATTCTTATTAAAAATTAATTTAACTTGGGTTTTTGATCATATTGGAATTTTTTATATAATTGGCAATTTTTTATTGTTATTACTCTTATTAGTAGGAAAACCTGTTAACGGAGCAAAATGTTGGTTTCAAATTTATGGCATAGGTTCTTTTCAACCAAGTGAATTTATGAAACTTATTTTAATTGTTTTATTATCTAGAGAGATGGAAAATTTTAATATAGAAAATAAATATCCAAATAGTTGGTTAGAATTTAAATTTTTAATTAAAATTTTTTGTATTGTAGCCATACCTAGTCTTTTAACTTTTTTAGAGCCTGATACAGGAAATGTTTTAATTTATTTTTTAATTACTGCCATTATTTTACTAATTGGTGGGATTAGATATCGTTGGTATATACTTCTATTTTTAATTGTGTTAGGTATTATTTTAGGAATTATTAGTCTATATTTTATCGATGTAAATTTATTTAAAAAAATTTTAGGCGATAATTTTTTTCTCCGTATCAATCGTCTTTTAGATTGGTCTCATAAGGATGGTTATCAATTAGAAAAAGGCTTAGTTTCGATTGGTAGTGGTGGACTATTTGGAACAGGAATTAAAAAGGTTCCACTATATTTTCCCGAAGCCCAAACTGATTTTATTTTTGCCGTTTTTGCTAGTTGTTTTGGATTTATTGGTTCTATAATTTTAATTACTTTATTAACGATTTTTGATTTAAAAATTATTATGATTGCGAAAAAAACAAAAACAAAAATTAATAAATATTTTATGGCTGGTGTATTAGGAATACTTATTTTTCAACAATTTCAAAATATAGCGATGACTTTTGGGCTTATGCCAATTACTGGTATTACCTTGCCATTTATCAGTTATGGTGGTTCTAGTTTAATATTTTTTATGATAATGATAGGAATAATTTTAAATATGTCAAAAGAATGATAAAAAGTGCTTTAAGCACTTTTATTGTAATAAATTTCTACTCACACTTATCTATTACATCATAGACATAAATATCATTTTCTCGCTTTACTTGAACTATTATACAATCAACAAGTAATTCCCCGTTTTTAGGATTTTTTATATCTTTTTCTAACTTTCCTGCTAAAGATAACTCTTCTAATGTTATTGTTTTGGTTTCTCCTTCTTGAAGTTCCTCATTAACCATATATGCTCTTGCTGCTGATTTAATATTAGTTAATTGTGTTTCATACAATTTTTGTTTTGAATCTCGCATTATTTTAATTGTTAAAGGTGTAACAATTAAAGATATTGCTGCAATTACTGATAAAGTTACCATAAGTTCAACCAATGTAAAACCTTTTTTCACTTTAATCTCCTTTTCCATTTTAATGACATAATCTTTAATATCTCAAATACCAATATAATATATAAATAAAAATCTAACTAACATTAGGTATTGAAATATCACAGCTAGATTTATTTAAATTTGTACTATACAAATCATATTTGTTAGTGCCAAAATTTACACTAAATGTTGAAGATAAACCTACAGTATTACCTTTTGAATCAATAATTGGTTCCACTAATTTACCATCTTCAACTAATACACTTAATTGTATACAATATGTTGAATTATTCAAAGGATAATTATTTTCTTCTAAATATTGTTCAGCAGCAGTTAATATTAAAGAATTCAAAGCATTATCTAAATCTTTACGTGAACTTTTAATTTGATTTATAATTGGAGGAAAAGCAATTAAAGCAATAGCAGCTAAAATAACTACAACTCCTAACAATTCTGCTAATGTAAAACCATTTTTTTTCATATTATCACCTATAATAAGTATACATAGAAATCAAAAAAAAGTAAAGTAAAAATATAATTGTAGCTAAATAAAAAATATAAAACAAATAAATTTCTTGTATTAGCAATATTGACTATCATTTTTTTGTTTGTTATAATTGAGTAAATTCAAAATAATAAGGAGCGTCATTATGAAATTAAATAAAATTGTAATTGTATGCATGAGTCTTGTAATAATGATTGGACTATGTTTTATTGGTTTAAAAAAGAAAACTGATAATGGTCAAACCAAACAAAATTATAAAAAACCTGAAATTGTTTTGAGCAATAATGTTATAAGTACCAACGATGTAACCTTGTACACTAAAAATAACGATGAATTTATTGAAAGTGGTAAAATTTCTAAAAATGTTTATCTTACTTTAGATAAAAAAGAAGATGATTATTATAAAGTAACTAATCTCGATAAAGATTATTATGTTAATGGAGAAGGTTTAAAAGATACTGAGGCAGTTACATATGATTCAAGATATAAAAATTATATTGTTTTTAATGAAAATATAACAGTTGAGGATTCGATTGAGTTATACGATGAAAATAATAAGTTAGTTTATAGTCTAAAAGGTGATTATAGCCTACCTATCTATATAAAAGATAATGAACGTTATGGTGTTGAATTTGCAGGAAGACTTTTATATGTAAACGCAAATAGTGGCTCTATTATAGAAAACCACAATACCGATTCAGTAAATACCAAAGGTATTGGTACTTTAAATTATCATTTTTTCTATGATGATAGTATTCCTGAAGAAGTAGCTGATTGTAATCAAGAAATATGTGCTTCAAAAACTCAATTTAAACAACATCTAGATTATATAAAAAATAATAATTTTTTTACACCAACTATGAAAGAATTAGAGATGTATATCGATGGTAAAATTCAACTACCAAAAAGTGTCGTTATAACTATTGATGACGGTTGGCGTGCCCAATTAGGCATTCAAATGTTAGAGGAATATCAATTAAATGCAACTTTATTTTTAGTAACAAGTTGGTATGATCCACAAGCCTTTAAAAGTGATTATGTAGAAATTCATTCACATAGTGATAATATGCATAATCAAGGGGATTGTCCAACTGGTCAAGGTGGTGGTATTCAATGTCTACCTAAAGAACAAATATTGAATGATTTAAAAACTAGTAGTGATAAAATAGGTGGTACAACTGTATTTTGTTATCCTTTTTACGAATATAATGATTACGCTATTTCAGCATTACAAGAAGCAGGTTATACAATGGCCTTTGCTGGTGAAAGCAGATATAGTGATAACTTAGTTAAAGTTGGAAGTAATAAATATAAATTACCAAGATTTGTTATTGTAGATTATACAACTATGAATGATTTAATCAATTATTTAAACTAAAAGAATCTATCACAAAATAGATTCTTTTTTCACTAAATTTTTTCTAGATTATTTATATTTATAGCGCATGTTACTACATTATCCACGCCAATTACAACTCTATCGCCACTAATCTCTAAAACATCGTAGATATCATAATAAAGTACAAAAGGTTCACCATTATATTGAACATTATTTAAGACTTTGACCTTATCACCCACATTTATTGGCTTCGTAGCCATTTTTTTTATTATACAATCGTCGTTTACCCAACCAATATTTCCATCATCTAATAAATAAGGATTACGTACATTTTCTAATATTTTTGTTATAGTTCCAGTATCAATTAAAGGTGTCATTTTATTTTCATCGACTGATGAGATATAAACAGCATTTATTTGAACGGTATCACCAACTTTATATTTTTCTATTCTAACTGGTTCTTCTTTTTTAATATTGAAATAATTATAAAAACTATTTATACCTGTTTTACCATTTGTTTCATCAAAATAAGATTTCCAATCGCGAGTATCTAGATGCGTATAGTTATTACCATAACCAATTCCAAGTGTACCCAAATCTTCGGCAGCTAAACAAACTTCTTTAGATCCTATCAAATTTTTATTTTGATCATAACACATGATATCAGCAGCCATTCCTTTGGAATGATAACCAGCAAAACCACCAATAGCAATATCGAAATCTTCACTGCGATAACCTGATGTAACTGCAATTGAACTACAATTTAATTTTTCAAAAATTTTTTCTAATAAAATCGGTAATTTTTCATCAATTAAAATTTGATCTGTTGTAAGTCGTGATTCATTATCCCAATAACTACGAAATTCCCATACTTGAAAATGTGGCGTTAAAAATTGGTCTTTATCTTTGGCATAAGAATAGGTTTTAATCAAAAAAATCGCACCTCCTATTCAATATATTTTATGAGGATATATTGAAGTTGAAAGTGCTTTTGATTAGTATACTCTTAAAACATCGCTACCATTTATTAAACTAGTCGAATATAGAAATAATATATCTTGATTTTTAATATCTACCATTTTCATTAAATAATCGAGATTACTATATCTTAAATCAAGTAAAGTAATTTTTTTATAACCATTTAACATTAAGGGAGCAAAAGAACTCGTATATGAATCTCTAAAAATAATCAATTCCTTATTAGAAGCAGTAGTATTATTATAAATTTCTTCATAAGCTGTTGCCCCTGACAAAAATATATCATAGGAATCAATAGTACCAAATTTTTCATAATTATAAATTTTATCATATGGATTTTCAATATTGTAAACATTAGCATTAGAAATAACATCATTATTTAAAGTATAGAGTTTTTCGCCATGATTTTTAATTGGCAATTGACCATAATAGGCTCCATAAAATGGCTCGTAAATATCTACTTTATAATTATCAGTAAACTCAAAATTCATAACACTGGCCATTTTTTTTACAGTAGGTATTAACTTATCTTGTCTTAGGTGATGGTCAGTATAATAATAACTGTCTAAATTAATAGTATCGGTAATATCGATATAAGTAATATCCTCATTAATGTTATCTAAACTTTCAAAGAGATTATTATAAGCAAATTTTTTATATTTGGTATTATTTAGATAATAATTCTTTTCAGGTATAACTGAATAATAAACATTCATATTTTTAAAATATTTATTATAAATATAATTTATTTTTTCACCGAAAGCCTCTATTTGTCTTTCACTATATTTTTCTTCATATTTAAAATAATAATTATCATAATAAAATAAATTATTGACATCACTTTTATTTAATAAAAATTCAACATTAGTCTTTAAACTTCTTAATTTATCTCTCAATAAAAAATGGTCGGCAATATATTTATCTATACGTGTTGTATCAACTTTATTAATTAATCCTTCAATTGTAATTTCCGGCATTTTAGCCAATTTACGACGTTCATAAATCGATATTTCTTTTTTTGGAGCAAAAATATTAATAAAAAATGCTCCAAAAATAATTATCATAAAACTAATTACAAAAATTTTTTCTTTCATATATCACCTTTAAAATCTAAAATATAAAAATGGATTAAATGTTGAATCAACTAAATAAGCCGTAGATATTATTAGAATAAATAAGTATAAAATTGGTTCCATAATTTTAAAAATCTTATTTTTTTCAATATATTTAAAAGTTGGATAAGCAAAAACAAAAGAGATAATTATTAAGATTAAATAACTTTTCAAGTAATATAATGTTTCAAAATTAGCAAAAGGTAGGTGATTTAAACCAAACATGGACTTTAAAAAGACAACTAATTCATTCATATCAGTAATACTGAAAATGATAAAACTAATTAAAACTAAAATAGTTGTATATAATCTTGAAATAATTTTCGATTTATCTAAAAACTTTTTTAAGAAAATTTTTTCAATAATTAAAATAATTCCAAAATATAAACCCCAAATAATAAAATTCCAACTAGCACCATGCCATAATCCTGTTAAAGCCCAAACAATTAAAATATTTCTAAACCATTTTAATTTAGTCGTACGATTACCACCTAATGGAATATAAATATAATCCTTAAACCAACTAGATAGTGAAATATGCCATCTTCGCCAAAAATCTGTAATCGATTTAGCACTTAAAGGATAATTAAAATTTTCCATAAAATTAAAGTTAAACATTTTTCCTAATCCGATAGCCATATCAGAATATCCTGAAAAATCAAAATAAATTTGAATAGTATACGCTATAGCAAGTAAGATATATAATAAAACAGTCTTATCAGTTATAGAATTTAGTGAATTAATTAATACACCTATGTTATTAGCAATTAAAACTTTTTTGGCTAAACCTATAATAAATCTCTTAATACCAAGATAAAGGTTTGCAAAATTTAATTTTCGAGTTTGAATATCATTTTTAATATCTGTAAATCTAACAATTGGACCAGCTACTAGTTGCGCAAAAAAAGTTATATATAATAAATATTCAAATAAATTATTAGCCTGTTCTTTCTTGTTTTTATAAACATCGACTAAATAACTTATATTTTGAAAGGTAAAAAAACTAATACCAATTGGCATAATTAAATTTTTAAAATAAATTTTAGTATTAAAAATTAAGTTAATATTATCTAGTAAAAAATTCGTATATTTAAAATAAATTAAAGGTAGTAAATTAATAATTATACCTATAATTAAAATAGATTTTTTATTATGAACTTTTTTAGCTAATAAATAATTAAAAATTGAACAAAATAATAAAATTAAAATATATTTACCTTCACCATAAAAGTAGAAGATAAAACTCATGGAAATTAAAATACAACTTTTTAATTTAGTTGGAAAGATAAAATATAGTATTAATAGTATTGGCAAAAAATAATAAATAAAAGTTAAACTTGAAAAAACCATATAAAAGAAAAATCCTTATTCAGGATTAATCTAAATTCTTAAATGATTTGTATAAACTATCTGAATAGTCTTTAACCATAATTAAAACTATTATATCGCCTCTACTATCAACTATGACTTCATTATCTTCGACCCAAACACAAACCCATTTTCTTGGATTGACAGAATTTCTTATTTTTTCTTTAGCTGCTTCAATATCAGCACCTTTATTCATACGAACAAGAACAACTGAATGAGCAATTGAACCAATTATAGGTTCACTCGCTAGTGCTTCCTGATAGTCTAAATCCGAAGTACCCAAATAATTTTCAATATTACTGTCATTAATTTCTATTTGTTCAAGTATTGGCCATTCGGTATTTCTAACGCCATCATAAATTTTATCCATAATATCCGATAAATCACCTTCAAGATTTTTTTTAGTTACGTTACAACCAGTTAACAATAGACAACTAACTAGAAATAAACTACAAATTTTTTTTAAGTTTTTCATACACTCCTACCTTCCTACTAAAATTATACCATATTAAAATTTTTTCGCAATAACTTAAACTTTTAAGTTTCGGTTTTTTACAACAAATTTAATCAAATTTTATAACTATTTCATGAATTTTACGAAAATGTCTCATTT
>CANROQ010000015.1 GCA_947632295.1 uncultured Bacilli bacterium | reverse complement strand
CGATAAATAATTTGGTAAAAGGCTCGTATTCAATTCAGTAAATGGATATACATAATAATTTCTAAAATTATTATAATATGTATAAATTAAATGGACTTTTACATTTTCAATTTTAATACTATTATCAGGATTTTTAACAATATCGTATGATACCATATCACCAACTAATCGATCGATTCCAATTTGTGCAGATATAAAATTACCCAATGAATAAATTACTAAAGTATCACCAATAAATTCTACTGGTTCAATAACATGAGGGTGTGTACCTATTACGACATTAACGCCTAAAGACGCTAAATAATTCGCAATTTGTTTTTGACTATTTACAGGTGTTGCAGTATATTCTTCTCCCCAGTGCATTGCTACCATAATAACATCCACATAAGGTTTCACACTTTCGATATCTTTTTTTACCTGTTCAGCGTCATAAACATTTAACATATACTCTTTTCCAGCACCAGTTTTCAATCCATTTGTAGTTGTCGTATAAGAAAGAAGTGTATATTTAATTCCGTTCATTTCTCTTACTTGAATTTTATTTCTATTTTCAAATGAATCATAACTTCCAGCCACTAAAGCTTCTTTAGTTGGCCAATACTTTTGTGTTGAATATAAAACGGCTTTTTCACCACGATCTAAAGTATGATTATTTGCTAAACTAACCATATTAAATCCTGCATCTAACATCGCATCTGCTATCTCATCAGGTGAATTAAAACAAGGATAAGTTGAAACTCCTAAATCTTTACCACCAATAATTGTTTCTTGATTATAATATTTTAAATCATAATCAGCTATTAAATTTTTTATTGAAGGTATCATTTTTTTAAAATCGTAACTATCACCTGAAATACGAGCATCTTCATAAACAGAACTATGAATTAAAGCATCACCAGCTGTAATCATCGTAAGCCTATTTGAAGGTTCTTCAGTCTTATATTCAAAGTCATCTTTGTAATTAAAATCCGATAAATCTTGTTTTTCTCCACAACCAGTCATTACAATTAAACAACTTATTGCTAGTGTAAAAAATCTAAAACTAATCTTTTTCATAAAACCCCTCCATTAACTTTCGCTAACATATAAAAATGAATCATATTTTTTTATTATACAATCATTACATAAATCTTGATAATTAAAATTATCTATAATAGAAAATCTATCAAAAAATATAGCATCATGTAAATTTTTTTGAAACATACTGATATAATAATGATTCACAATATAATCATACAATTTATTTTCCGGATAGTCAATTTTATTAGTTTCAAAATATGCAGTTAACCATACTCGCGCATATGGCATCGCATTAGAATTAATATTTCGAACACCACTATTATAAAGTCTCTTTATATCTTTCATTTCACTATTAGTTAAAACAACAGTTGGATTTTCTAATTTTTCAATATTATAACCATATATTCCACCTGACATAAAATCATTAATAATAATATGGTCAGGAGTGATTGAATCAAAATTATTTTGAACATTACTAAATTTTAAAATCGAAAAAATAATAATAAAAATTATACAAGAAATCAAAAATATTATTTTATCAAATCTAATCTCATCTAACATTTTAAATAATATTATAAAATTTACTAACCACATTAAATAATAAGATTTAGATAAATAATAGGTACTAACTAAATTATAATTCCAACCTATAAACAATATTATCATAAATAGCCATAAGATAATATAAATAAATATTTCAAAATTTAATTTTTTCTTTTTTATCGAATAACCAATATAATAAGTTATAAATGGTAAAAACATTAAAGTACTGTTATATAAATCGATGTAGCAATAACCATCTAAGGAAATATGGGTAAAAATACTTTGAGTATTATCTCCAATATTTGGAATAACAAAATACAAAATTCCCACTATACAAGGAAGAATAAAAATCAAAAAAATAAACATTAAATTTTTAAAATTAAATATATTACCTTTATTATTAATTATATTATAAAGAAAATAAAGAAATAATCCTCCAAAAACAACTGGTACAAAAAAATAAAAAGTAAAAAATAATCCTAAACTAGTAAGCATCAATAAAGATAAAATAATAAATTTATTTATATCATTTTTTATATACATTCTAAATAAAATAAACATAAGTGTTATAATCATAATCGCATGCCCTAAATAGAAAAAACCGATTATTAAACTATTTAATGGATATCCAAACATATATAATAATGTTCCTACCACTAAAACAGTAACATTTATTTTTTTATTACTAGAAATTAATACATAAAACATTAAAGTTGTTAATAATAACATTAAAATATCAAATACGATATAAAGCTTATAGAAATCAACAACATCCATAACTGATGAAAACATTTTAAAAATAATACCTAAATTAACATAGGAAGCAAATGGTTTTACTTTAAAATCTACAATCGTTTTATCAGTTACAATATTAAGTAAATAAGATTGCTCAAAAAAATCTTTAGCCGACCAAAAATGTGTTCCTGAATCACAAGTTTCATATACAATATTAAAAGGTAGACCAAATCGAAATATTGTTAATAATAAAATAATAATCGAAATCAATATCATCACAAAAAAATCTTTTTTAGAAAAATAATATTGTTGATATTTATGATTTTTTCTAATTACTACAAACATAACTACCGAATTAATTAAATTTACAATTGTAAGCGTTATTAAATAAATTGGAATTTTGAATAAATTCAAAATAAAAGTTACAATAGCATTATAACAAAATAATAAACCTAACGAAATAATAATCCATTTAATCAAATTTTGTTTTTCATTTTGTTTTTTTAACAATAAAAAAGTTATGATTAAAATTAAAGTAGATACTATATAAAAAAGTGACGATATCATTAAATCACCTACACTATAACTAATATCTATTTTAACACATAACTATTACTTACGCAATTTTAAAAATTTGCTAGTGAAGAAAAAAAAGATAAGCTTTTAGAAAAAATTTGCAACAAAGTTCAAAAAAATAGAGCATATTAACTCTATTCTTCATTATTTTTTTGATTATTTACAATGATAAAATCGACTGTCTTAGCCTCTTTATTAGCCGCTTTAACTTTAACTCTCACTTTATCACCCAAACGATATCCACGTTTATTTTTAACACCTCTTAGGCTAAATGTTTCTTCATCAAAAACATAAGTATCATCAGTTAAATCATCTATTTTTACCAGTCCCTCAACTAAATTTGGAAGTTCTACAAAAATACCAAAACTCATAATACTATTAATCATACCATCGAATTCTTCTCCGATATGTTGCATCATATATTCAGCTTTTTTCATATCATCGACTTCACGTTCACATTCAACTGAATCTCTTTCTTTATTAGAACAATGTTCTGTTAAAAATGGTAACTTATTATCCCAGTATTCAAGTGTATCATTATCCAATTTATGATTGAATAAATAAGTACGAAGCAAGCGATGTACGGTTGTATCAGGATATCTTCTAATTGGAGAGGTAAAATGTGTATAGCACTTACTTGCAAGACCAAAGTGACCAATATTATTTTTATCATAAACTGCCTTTTGCATACTTCTAAGTAACATTTTAGATAAAATTGGAAATTCATCCTTACCTTTTAATTGTTCAAGAATTTTCTGCATCTCTCTAGGTGTAATTTCACTAATTTTTCCATTAACTTTATAACCTAAAATATTTATAAATTTTAAGAAATTATTAATTTTTTCTTCATTTGGTTCACCATGAATACGATAAACAAAAGGTAGTTCCATATAACTTATGCAAGTTGCGACTGTTTCATTGGCAGCAATCATAAAATCTTCGATTAATTTCTCACCAGTACCACGATTTCGAAGTACAACATCGATAGCCTCTCCTTTATCATTAACAACAATTTTGGCCTCATCGATATCAAAATCAATATAACCTCTCTTAAGTTTATTTTCTCTTAAAATTTTTGAAAGTTCTAACATTTTATTTAAACTATCAACAAACGGTTCATAACCTTCAGGTACAATATTTTCTTCTAAAATTTTATTAACACATTTATAAGTCATTTGCTTACGCGATCTAATTACACTTTCAAATATATCGTACTTAACAACTTCACCTTTACGATCGATTTCCATCTCACAACTCATAGTTAAACGATCGACATTAGGATTAAGCGAACAAATTCCATTTGATAATTTATGAGGCAACATTGGAATAACACGATCAGCTAAATAAACACTAGTTCCCCTTTCATATGCCTCTTCATCTAATTTAGTATTTTCTCTTACATAATAACTAACATCGGCAATATGAACACCTAATTTAAAATTATTATTTTCTAACACTTCAATTGAAATGGCATCATCGATATCTTTGGTATCATCACCATCGATTGTAAAGATTTCGACATCACGTAAATCACGACGACCATTCATTTCTTCTAAACTTACTTCATTTGGTAATTTATCTACCTCAGCCATAACTTCATCAGAAAATACATCATTGATACCATATTTTCCTACTATCGATAAAATATCGACACCTGGATCGTTTTTATGACCCAAAATTCGCATTACTTGACCCCTATAAGTATTGCCATTTAACTTTTGGCAAATTTTCACTAAAACTTTATGACCATCCATTGCTCCTAGCGTTTTATCTTTATCGATAACAATATCAATATGAACTTTCTCTTCATCTAACTTAACTTTAGGAACTCCATGATCATAATAAAATTCACCAACCATTTGTTTAAACTTACGATCGACAATTTTAACGATTCTACCTTCCAAATCCAAACCTTTTTTAGAAGTAATTTCGACGATTACTTGATCACCATGAATAGCGCCATTCATATTAACTGCAGCCACAAAAACATCTTCGTCACCTTCGATGTCGACAAATCCATAGCCTTTCTTATTGCCAATCATTTTTCCAACTTTCAAATGACTATTATTAAACAACATATAATTATTTTTATTGGTTCTATAAATACTCAAATTATCTTCTAAATCATTTAAATCCTTAAGTAAAGCCTTCATACCATCTACATCATTTATTCCTAATTTATCTTCAATTTCATAAACACTTAAGGCTTTATCACTATTTTTTAAAATTTCTAAAATAGAATCTTTCATACCATCACCTATCATAATTATAAAATAAAACAAGGAAAAATGATATAATTACTTGATAAGTTTACAAAATTTGTCAGCAATGTTAGAAAAATTATTATCTTTGACTAAATTAAACCCTTCCATTCCTAAATTACAAACTCGATTATTAATAATTCTTTTATATTTTTTTAAAATATTATCTAATTCAAATAAATAAACATTCTTATTATCAATTAAATAATCAGTACAAACTTTAGAATTTAGTAAAAGTAAATTCTTTTTTAAATTTAAGCAAATATTTAAATAATTACGACTTTCTACAATATCATCAAAAAAAATAACTAAATTACTATTACTTAAATAATTTTGTAAAACTCGTTCATTACAATATTTATATAATTTTAAATTATTAGGCACATCATTAATAATCAAACGATTTTTTTTACTTAAATTAGCATTAAAACCAATTAATTGATATTGATAATTAGGAAATTTATTAATCAAATCAAAAATAATATCCAAATATTTATAATTACTATCAATAATAGTAATAGCCTTTCTTTTTAAATTAAATAATTTATTTTTACATAACCCAATACATAAATTTTCTAAGGGAATTAAAACAACTTTTTTTTGATTAATAACTTTCTTTAAATACGGTACACTAGTAATTACAAGATTGCAGCATTCAAAAAAATCATTCATCTTATGCTTATAACTTGCATACTTTTTAGCATTTTTTAAATAACTATTTAAAAGTTTTACCTCATCTAAATAAGCAATATAAATTATTTTTTTAGCTTTTTTCATTAAATCTTGCGTTTTTTTATTATTTTGCGCAATAATCAAAACTTTAAATTCACTATTAATATCCGTTGTATACTCTATTTTTCCATAATCTAAATAAGTTAAAATTTTAGTTGATAATTCTCTATTTTCAATATAAACTAGTCGCATCTTTTTTCACCTATTTTATTATTTTTTAAAATAGACATTTTTATACAAAATATTAGTCAAAATTCATATTTTATTTGATATAATAACCATTCTATGTTATAATTATCGATAGAAAGGGTGTATATCCATGTATATTTTAGCAGAATGCGATATTCCAAATGTTGTTACAGGTATTTTATCTCAAGTTTATAAAATAATACTTGTTCTTGTACCAATTGGAATTGTTGTATTTGGATCAATAGATTTTATCAAAGCGATAGCAGCAAAAGATGTAAATGCGATAGCGGCTAGTACTAAAACATTTATTAGTAGACTTATTGCTGGTGGCATAACATTTTTTGTTTTAGTTATCGTTACATGGTTATTTAGAATAGTTTTAAGCAGTTTAGATGACACTAATAGCGCGATGAATTGTGCCTTATTAGTACTAGGAGGAGCAAATACTAGTTCTTCTAATGGTTCTTCTAATAATTCTATTGTAGATAAAATGAATTGTTATGGAACACAATTTGCAAATTGTATGAGTTCAAATACATCACCTAATAAAAATGAACAATGTAATGAATCAGCAAATTCAATATGTGGTACAAATAATAATATTCCAAAAACTACAACCACTACGAATGGTAATACTCAATCATGTGAAGAATGTAAAAATACAAATAAAGAGAATATTAATGTTTGTATCAATCAAGATAAAACTTATGATCTTTCATATAATGAATGCCACTCAAAATATCAATCATCTGGATATGATAAAGGAAATTACAATTCAGAATATTTTTTAGACGCAGCTGCATTATATGCTGATTGTGTTGCTGAACGTGGAAATAATGATATGAATTCTCCAAACTGTAAAACAGAATTTAATAATTATAAAAATATTATTGATAAATATGATTTGAAAATTGGTTATTATAATTTACCAAAAGTAGTTTATGATAAACATATTGATCAAGAATCAGGATTTGGATACGCAAAAAAATTTGATGCATTAAAATATGATGAAAAATGTATGACATATGCTAAAGAACAGGAAAAAACTAAAAATGAAAACTATTGTATAAAACTTTGGTGTGATATGTGTACTAATTAAAATATTGCGATACTTATAATTAATAATAAAAAAATTGAAAGAAGGAATTAAAATGATGATTTTAGAAGGATATAAATGTGGAAATTTAATACCAGACGAAATAGCAAACACAATTGGAACAGTATATAATATTTTATTAGTTGCCGTACCTATCATGATTGTTTTATTTGGTATAATAGATTTTGTTAAAGCTGTTGCTTCTGGAAAAGAAGATGAAATAAAAAAGAATACTAGTACTTTTATTAAACGTTTAATCACTGGTATTATTGTTTTCTTTGTGTTAGCTTTAGTTAAACTTGTCGTAAATTTAATTCAAACAAACAATACAAGCGATGCTGTTGAATGTTTAAACGAAATATTTGGAAATAACTAAAAAGGAGATTTCTTATGTATATATTAGATAATGCTTGTGGTTTAATTCCAAATGCACCAATTCAATTTATGTATCACCTTATTAATCTTATCAAAAATCTTACCCCCGTCGTTCTAATAATAATGGGTAGTCTAGATTTTGGCAAAGCCGTTATGTCACAAAAAGATGACGAAATAAAAAAAGCTCAAGGTGCTTTTATAAAAAAATTAATAGCTGGTGCTGCTGTTTTCTTTGTAATAGTATTTGTCAAATGGATAGTTCAAATATTACAAAACGCTGGTGTTACTGATAGCAATAAGGCTTTTGCGTGTGTATCAGCAATATTAAATAATAGTTATCAAGCTGATGATACACCATATTATGAAGGCCCTGATATTAAGTCAACTACGACAACTACTAAAACTACTAAAAAAACAACAACAATAGATTATTCAACTGATTCATGTTGGGCACAAGTTCAAAAAATTCCAGATTATGAAGGATTCTCAAGTCTTGCATCCTGCAAATCTATTATGAAATCAAAAGGACGCAATGATATGGAAGCAGATTTATTTTGTAAAGATTTGTGTCAAAAAAATCCTTATGTAACAACTACTACACCTATAACGGAAATGCCAGATATAGACGTAATTGAACCAACTGGTCCATCTTTTTTACCAGATATTAATGAATCTATAGATGGAGTGATTTTAAGCGAAGAAATACAAGGCAAATATGAAAATAGTTCATGTTGGAATAATATTGAAAAATATGCTGGTTTTAGTGCTTGCTGGAGTAGTGTATATTATAATACAAAACTAACAATTCCTTCATACACTGAAAGTCAAGCAAAACAAGTATGTATGAAATTATGTAACGAAAATCAATGATATTTATATTAAAAATAAAAATTAGATTGCATTTAAATGAATCTAATTTTTATTATTATCTATCTTATCTACTTCAACTTGATTAATTGAATCAAATCTTTTCGTAATTTTTTCAGTAGTATTATGAATATCTTTAATATCTTTATTAACAGTTTCGATACTTCTAGATAATTTATCCCAACGTTCTTTATAACGCTTAAATTCATCAGATAAGATATTTAATTCTTTATGAATAACTGTAGCATATTTATCTCTCTCAATATTTTTTATAATAACCTGAATAGTTGTTAATGTACTAATTAAAGTAGTTGGAGATGTAATCCAAACTCTTTTTTTATAAGCATATTCAATAATATCGTTATGATAAGCGTTTATTTCAGCAAAAATAGCTTCAGCTGGTAAAAACATTATCGCTTGATCAGAAGTAACGCCAGGAATAATATACTTATTACTTATATCATCAATATGTTTTTTTAAATCATTTTTAAAATTTTTTTCAGCGATATTCCTCTCTTCAATAGATAAAGTTTTATCTACCATAGTTTGATAATTTTCTAATGGGAATTTTGAATCAATTGCTACTAATCCTAATGGTTCAGGAGCAAATAAAACACAATCGGCAATTGTATTATTTGCAAAAGAATATTGTAATTGATAAATTTTGTCATTTTTTTCGCCAAAGACATTAGCCATAATGTGTTTTAAATTTACCTCACCAAATATACCACGTGATTTTTTATCAGTTAAAACACCTTGTAATGATACAATATCACTAGATAGGGAATCTATCTTTTTTTGGGCTTCATCTATTTTCGATAATCTTTCCAAAACAGAAGTAAAAGTTTTATTTGTTTTTTCAAAATTTTCATCCAATCTTTCAGTTACTTTATTATTTATCAAATTAAGACGATTATCCATTCTATCAGTTAAAGAATTAAAATCGTTATTTAATGATTTATTTAAATCAAATTTAAAATCATTAATCTCTTTTACCATATTAGTTTCTAATTTACCCAATCTCTCTGTAATATTTGATTCATTTATATTTTTAAACAATGATATAACTGTTACAATTAATATTGCAACCAATAAAATTATAATTACATAATCCATAAATTACCTCCATCAATATTATAATATAAAAGAAAAAAATTTTAAATCATTTACATATTGAAAATTTTACTTTACAAATGTATTTGACTTTTTAATAGTTGTATGTTAATATATAGGCGTGAAAGAGGGGAAATATTATGGCAAGAACTAATCCTATACATGATAGAATCCAAAATCATTATAATTCAAATGAAAATAATCAAAATACTAGTACTAACGTTAATTGTTCTGGAACTGGAAATTTTTGGGTTATTCCTGAAGAATATCAAATCATAAAATATGTAACAATCCTTGGTGAAACAAAATTTAAAGAAGCAGGCGGATTTCCATTTGGTAAATTCTTTTGGCGTAAAAATATTCAAATAATTGATAAAAGAGATCAAATAATCAACTTACCAGAAATTACTGATTTTAAAACACAAAATGGTGTATCAGTTGCAGTTGATTTATTTGTTCAATATACTATTACTGATGTTAGAAAATATATTGCCAATCAATTGAATCTTAAAGAAAAACTTGCTGAAAATATCAAGGCAATTATGCAACAATACTTTAGAAATCAAGAATCAAAAGATATTTCAAAAGCTAGTATATCTATAGATGAAATTGGAAGAGATAAATTTAAAAGCCTTGAAATCCAATATGGTATTCGTTTTACACAATTTGGTGCAACTAAATTAAAGTTACCAGAAATAGATGATGATAGAACCAAACGTGTTGAAATGCAAGAAAGAATGGAAACTAAAAAACAAGAATTGGAGAAGAAAAGAGAACAATTAGCAATTGAAAGAGAAATTGCTTTATATAGTGCTGAAACAGATAATATAAGACGTGCTGCAATGCTACAAAATATAAAAGGATCAATTGCAAACTTTCCAAAAGAACAGCAAGCAGATTTACTTGCAAAAATATTGGAAATTGAAACAATTGGTAAAAACGGAAGTAATATTACGTATATCAGTGGTGCTAATAATATTGGAAATAATTATAATCCAAATAATAGAAGAAGAAAAAGATAAATTCTTCTTTTTTTGTAAAGTTATTTTATATTTCGTAATCTAATAGTTAATTTTTTGATGATAGATTTATACATAAATTTACTAAAAAACTTTAAAATAATAATCCTATTTTAAAGTTTTAATTTCGTCTATTGCTAAACCAGTATATTTAGATATTAAATTTAAATCGACATTTTCATCTAACATATTTTTAGCAATTTCCATTTTTTCTTCATGTTTACCGTAATTATAGCCATCGATTTTTCCATTATTATAACCTTCGAGTTTTGCTTCTCCAATTATAGTATTTCTCTCCATTTCTTTACGTGGTAGGTCAGTATATAATTCAATATACTCATCATCACTTGATAAATCATCGATTTCTTGTACTAATTTTTCACTTGTATCTTTTTCCATAAATCCATCACCTAATAACTTTCTTAATTCTTTTTCATCTTGCGATAAAAATATCGCACACCATCTTGCTAA
>CANROQ010000014.1 GCA_947632295.1 uncultured Bacilli bacterium | reverse complement strand
GCTGATAAGAATGAATCAGTTTCCAAAGATGCTTTCGTAATACCAAGTAAAACTGGTCGACCAGTGGCTGGTTTTTTACCTTCCAAAATAAGTTCCTTATTAACATTTGTAAAATGATTTATATTAACCATTGTACCTGGTAAATATAATGAATCACCAGAATTGACAATCTTAATTTTTGAAATCATACGTTTAGCCATAACTTCAACGTGTTTATCACTGATATCAACACCTTGGGAACGATAAACTTTTTGGATTTCTAATAAAATATATTGTTGAACAGTAATTGGATCAGTTACAACTAACAATTCTTTTGGTGAAATAGCACCATGAGTTAAACGTTGACCAGCTTTTACTTCTGCTCCAACTTCAACGGCTAATTTAGCACCATAATTAGTTGTATGTTTTCTAACCTCAATATCATTTTTAACTGAAATCGTAAATTTACCATTATCCTCATCAATAGCCGTTACTACACCATTAATTTCTGATATAGTTGCTTTTCCTTTAGGATTACGTGCTTCAAACAATTCTTGAACACGAGGTAAACCTTGAGTAATATCATCACCGGCAACTCCACCTGTATTGAATGTACGCATTGTAAGTTGGGTACCAGGTTCACCAATTGATTGAGCAGCCATAATACCAACTGCTTCTCCTGTTTCAACAATTGAACCAGTTGCTAAATTACGACCATAACATTTTTGACAAACACCATGTTCTAATTTACAAGTTAAGACTGTTCTAATTGGTACTTTTGTAACACCAGCTGAAATAATTTTACTAGCAATTTGTTCAGTAATATAAGTATTTCTATCACAAATTACTTCTTTAGTTTCAGGATTTAAAACCTTTTTACTAGTATAACGACCTAAAATACGATCGTGTAATGATTCGATAACTGTACCATCTTTTTCATTGATAAATGCTTCCGCAATAACTCCTTGTTCAGTTCCACAATCTTCTTCTTTAACAATAATATCTTGAGCAACATCGACTAAACGACGAGTCAAATATCCAGCATCGGCTGTTTTTAAGGCTGTATCAACAGCACCTTTTCTAGCACCATGTGTCGATAAGAAGAATTCAGAAATCGTAACACCTTCACTAAATGAAGATTCAACAGGAATTTCCTCTGGCATATTATTTGGTTTGTTAAATAAACCACGCATACCAACTAATTGTGTATGGGAATTAATATCACCACGGGCTTTACTCATCATCATGATAGAAATAGGATTCTCTTTATCTTCTTTAACCATAACTTCAAGTTCATCTTGAATTGTTTTCTTAGCTTCTGTCCATACGTTAATAACTTTATTATAACGTTCATTTTCAGTAATTAAACCACGTTTAAATTGTTTATTAATTGTATCGACTTTCTTTTGGCTATCAGCTAATACTTGTGGTTTAATTCTACTTTCTTTAATATCACTAATAGCAATCGAAATACCTGAAAGTGTTGAATATTTGAAACCTAAATCTTTAAGTTTATCAAGCATTACTGATGTTTCAGTTGTTTGATAACGTTTATAGATTTGCGCAATCAATTTACCTAAAGCACTTTTATTCAAAGCTTCAACTAATGGCATATTAGCAATTTCTTCTTTAATATTTTTACCCTTAGCAATAAAATATTTAGCAGGAGTCATTTTTTCAATATTTTCACTACTACTATCATTTATATATTGGAAAGTATCAGGGAAAATTTCGTTAAATAATAATTTACCTGGAGTTGTAACTAAATACATATCCATATATTCACTTGGGAATAATTTATACTTAAATGATTTTACTGGTAAAGCAATTCTTGTATGAAGAGTAATTTCTCTTCTTTCGTAAGCCATTAAGGCTTCATTATTATTTTTAAATACTCTACCTTCACCAGGTAAACCGGATTTTTCAATAGTTATATAATAATTACCTAAAACCATATCTTGACTTGGTGTAACAACTGGATCACCATTTTTTGGAGATAGAATGTTATTAGCACCTAACATCAAAATTCTTGCTTCAGCTTGAGCTTCTTCACTAATTGGAACGTGAACAGCCATTTGGTCACCATCGAAATCGGCATTAAATGCGGCACAAACAAGTGGATGTAATCTAATTGAACGACCACTTATTAATTTTGGTTCAAATGCTTGAATACCAAGTCTATGAAGTGTTGGAGCACGGTTTAATAAAACTGGATGCTCTTTGATTTTTTCTTCGACAATATCCCAAACACGAGGGTCTTGATTTTCAATCATTTTTTTAGCTGCTTTAATATTTGTTGCTATTTCTTTAGAAACTAAACCATTGATAACATGTGGTTTAAATAATTCTAGAGCCATTTCTTTTGGAATACCACATTCATACATTTTAAGTGATGGTCCGACAACAATAACAGAACGACCAGAATAGTCAACACGTTTACCTAATAAGTTTTGACGGAAACGTCCTTGTTTTCCTTTAAGCATACTTGACAATGATTTTAAAGGTCTATTTCCTGCTCCAGTTATATTTCGACCACGTCTACCATTATCAAATAAAGCGTCAACTGCTTCTTGAAGCATACGTTTTTCATTTTGAATAATTATTGATGGAGCGCCTAATTCCATTAATTTTTTCAAACGATTATTACGATTGATAACACGACGGTATAAATCATTTAAATCGCTTGTTGCATATCTACCACCGTCTAATTGAATCATTGGACGTAATTCTGGTGGTATAACTGGTAGAGCATCTAAAATCATCCATTCTGGACGATTTCCAGACTCTAAAAAGGCATTTAAAACATCTAATCGTTTAATTAAACGAACACGTTTTTGACTTGATGAATCTTTAATTTCATCAATTTCTTTTCTAATATTATTTACTTCTTCTTCAAGATTTACTTGTTCAAGAAGTTCTTTAATAGCCTCAGCTCCCATACCTACTCTAAAACTGTTTCCATATTTTTCATAGTAAGCACGGTATTCTTTATCACTAATTGTTTGTTTTTTCTCTAAAGGTGCTGCACCAGGATCTAGAACAACATAAGATACAAAGTATAATACTTCTTCCAAATCCCTAGGTGACATATCAAGAACAAGTCCCATTCTTGAAGGAATTCCCTTAAAGAACCAAATGTGAGATACAGGAGTAGCTAACTCAATGTGTCCCATACGTTCACGACGTACTTTTGAACTAGTTACTTCTACTCCACATCGATCACAAACAATTCCATTATATCTTAACTTTTTATATTTACCGCAAGAACATTCATAGTCTTTAGTTGGTCCGAATATTTTTTCACAAAATAGACCGTCACGTTCAGGCTTTGAAGTACGATAATTAATTGTTTCGGCTTTTTTTACTGGGCCATAAGACCAAGAACGAATTTTTTCAGGTGAGGCAATTGAAATCCTTAAGCCTTCAAAACTATTAGCATCCATTAATCCTCATCCCCTTCCATAAAATCTTCATCTATGTCCATATCAAATTCTTCATCATCAGCAAATTCATCGTCACTATCTTCCGTCTCTTCACTATACTCTTCTACATTTTCACTTTCGGGTTCTGGTAAATCATCGATAGGTAATTTTGATGTTTTTTCAAGTTCTTCATTAGATAAGAAATTATCTTTTTCACTTTCTTCAATTTCTTTTAATTCCACAAATTTTCCTTCTTCATTCAATACAGTAATATCAAGTCCTAATGCTTGGAACTCTTTAATTAATACTCTAAATGATTCTGGTACACCTGATTTTGGTATTGGTTGTCCCTTAACTAAAGCTTCATAAACTTTGACACGACCAACTACATCATCGGATTTAATAGTCATCATTTCTTGAAGAACATGAGCAGCACCATAAGCATAAAGAGCCCAAACTTCCATTTCTCCAAATCTTTGACCACCAAATTGTGCTTTACCACCAAGTGGTTGTTGTGTAACTAAAGAATAAGGTCCAGTCGAACGAGCATGTAATTTATCATCGACCATGTGGTGCAATTTAATCATATACATTACACCTACACTAATACGATTATCAAATGGTTCACCAGTACGTCCATCATATAATACAGCCTTACCATCTTCATCTAAATTAGCCTCTTTCAAAGCATCGATAATCTCAGAACGCGTTGCACCAGCAAAGACTGGGGTTGCCATATAAACATTTAAGTGTTTAGCAGCCATACCAAGATGCATTTCAAGAATTTGTCCAATATTCATACGTGAAGGAACACCTAGTGGATTAAGAAGAATATCTACAGGTTCACCATTTTCTAAATAAGGCATATCTTCTTCTGGTAAAATAAGTGAAATAACACCTTTATTACCATGTCGACCAGCCATTTTATCACCAACGCTAATCTTACGTTTTTGAGCGATATAAACACGAACAATTTTAGATACACCGGCAGGTAACTCATCACAATCATCTTTTGTAAATATTTTGACATCGTGAACAATACCTTCTCCACCATGTGGAACTCTTAATGACGTATCTCTTACTTCACGTGTTTTTTCACCGAAAATAGCATGTAACAATTTCTCTTCACTAGTTAATTCAGCTACACCTTTAGGGGTTACTTTACCAACTAATATATCATCGTCTTTTACTTCTGTACCGATTCTAACAATACCATCTTCATCCAAATTTTTTCGTGCATCTTCACCAACATTTGGTATATCACGCGTAAACTCTTCAGGTCCTAATTTTGTATCACGACATTCGATTTGATAGTCTTCGATGTGAATTGATGTATAAACATCATCTTTAACTAATCTTTCATTTAAAATAACTGCATCCTCGTAATTATAACCATTAAAGTTCATGAAAGCAACGGTAACATTTCTTCCTAATGCCATTTCACCCATATTAGTTGATGGACCATCAGCGATAACCATATCTTTTGTTACTTTGTCGCCAACCCTAACGATTGGTACTTGATGATAGCATGTTCCAGCATTACTTCTTTCAAAACCATTTAAGTAATATGTATCCATACCACCAACTGTTTTAACAGTAATTTTTTTAGCATCTACATAATCGACAACACCATCGGCTTTCGCTAAAATAACTGCACCAGAATCACGAGCAGCAATGGCTTCTACACCAGTACCGACAAGTGGTGCTTCGGTTTTAATTAAAGGAATAGCTTGACGTTGCATGTTAGCACCCATCAAAGCACGTTTTCCATCATCATGTTCTAGGAATGGAATTCCCGAAGTTGTAATTGATACAACTTGTTGAGCAGATACATCGATATAATCGACATCTTTAGACTCTACAATAACAGTACCACCACGATATCTTACTGGAACACGTTCTTCGATAATTTCATTTTTATCATTAACTTTTACTGTTGCTTGCGAAATATAGTAATCTAATTCTTCATCTGCTGTCATATAAACAATTTCGTCAGTCAACTTACAATTATTTACTTTACGATATGGCGTCATTATAAATCCATATTCATTAACTCTAGCATAACTTGCTAAAGCAGTAATAAGTCCGATATTTGGACCTTCTGGAGATTCTATTGGACATAATCTTCCATAATGGGAAGGATTAACGTCACGAACTTCCATACCAGCACGATCTCTAGATAAACCACCTGGTCCTAAAGATGATAAACGACGTTTATTTGAAAGTTCGGCAATTGGATTAGTTTGATCCATGAATTGTGATAATTGGCTACTTCCAAAGAATTCTTTAATAGCAGCTGTCAAAGGACGGATATTGATTAAAGTTTTAGGAGTTACTTCAGCCAACTCTTGAGTCGACATTCTATCACGAATAACACGTTCAATACGACTAATACCAATTCTAAATTGATTTTGTAACAATTCACCTACTTGACGAACACGTCGATTTGACAAGTGGTCAATTTCATCATAATTACCAATACCTTCTAATAAATTCAAATAATAAGATACAGATGCATAAACATCAGAAATAGTTAAACGTTTAATATCGATAGTTTGATCATTTCCAATAATAGAAATAACTTTTTCAGGGTTTCTCTTAGAATATACGTTAATAACTTGAACTTTATTATAAGAATCTAATTCCGAATTTATTAATGTTTCTCTAACACCATAACCATTTGCTAAAATAGGTTTTAATTCTTCAATTATATCTTTAGTAATAACAGTATCTTTAGCAAAAACTACTTTGCCATCGACTTTAATATCTTCAGCTAATTTACAATCTAGCAAACGATCTAATACATTTAATTTTTTATTAAATTTATAACGTCCAACTTTTGCTAAATCATATCTAAATGAATCAAAAAATCTTGTAATTAATTGATTTTTAGCACTATCAAGTGTCGAAGGTTCACCTGGACGTAATTTTGAATGAATATCGATTAATGCTTCATCGGTATTTTTATTAGCGTCTTTTTCAATTGTCTTAATTAAATATTCATTTTCACCAAATAAATCAATTATATCTTCATCACTAGATAAACCAATTGCTCTTAATAAAGTTGTAATTGGAACTTTTCGCGTACGATCAATTCGAACATATATTACATCACGAGCATCGATTTCATACTCTAGCCAAGTACCTCTAGTTGGTATGATTTGTGAGGTAATAACTAATCTACCATTTTTATCACTAGATTTTCCAAAATAAACACTTGGAGAACGAACTAATTGTGAGACAATAACACGTTCAGCACCATTGATAATGAACGTACCGCCATCAGTCATTATAGGCATGTCGCCTAAATAAATTTCTTGTTCTTTTACTTCGCCTGTTTCATGATTAAATAATTGGGCTTGAACTTTCAATGGTTGTGAATAAGTTGCATAGCGATCTTTGCAACCTTTAATTGAGTATCTTGGAGACTCAAAGAAAAAATCTCCAAAAGATAACGACAAATTACCTGTAAAACTCTCTACAGGAAATATATCATCAAATACCTCTTTGATTCCTTCAGTCATAAACCATTCATATGACTTTTTTTGAATTTCTAATAAATTAGATAATTCGATAGCATTCTTTGTTTTAGAATAACTTCTTCTTTCTCGGTGATCACCAAATTTTTTAACTACGTAAGCCATTTCTTCACCCCTATATACTAGTATTAAGTTAGGCACAAACTATAAGTATAGTATATGCCACCAATTTATAATTTTATCAAATATATGGCAAGTTGTCAATTATTTATAGCGCAAATAATATAAAAACCTTTACTTTTAGAAACTACCCGAACAGTATATTTTTGTTCTAAATCTTTTATTAGTGATTTAGCACCTTGATTTTTATTTATAACTAACCAAAGTTCACCATTTTTATTCAAATAATCTTTAGCTTTAAATAATATTTCATACAATATTTTTTTACCGACCCTAATAGGTGGATTGGTAATTATAAAATCATATTTTTTCGTAACATTTTCATAAATATTACTTTCAAAAATATTCACATTTACTTTATTGAGATTAGCGTTTTTACGTGCTAAAGCAATAGCTCGCAAATTAACATCAAGCATATCGATATTAATATTTAAAGTTTTAGCTAGATAAATACCAATTGGTCCATATCCACAACCAAAATCTAATATATTACCTTTAAGATTATTTAAATCGATGTTTTCCAGTAAACAACGTGTTCCAAAATCTAAACCTTTTTTAGAAAATACACCATTATCTGATATAAATTGTAATTCGGTATTATTTATTTTTACATGAATTATACGTTCTTTGCTTTTTATAGTTTCATCATTTTCAAAATAATGTGACATAGTTCACCTATTCTTCTTTTATTAAACGGTGAAAGCCCATACTAAAAATTTAGTATAGGCTCAAAACCAATTTTCTAAAAATTATTTTAATTCGACAGTAGCGCCAGCTTCTTCGAATTGAGATTTTAATGCATTAGCTTCATCCATAGATGCGTTTTCTTTAACAACTCCACCGTTATCAGCGATATCTTTTGCTTCTTTTAATCCTAAACCAGTAATATCTCTTACGATTTTGATAACAGCGATTTTGTTAGCACCAGCAGCAGTTAATACAACATTTGCAGTGCTTGGTCCTTCTTCTACAGTTGCTCCTGCAACTGGTGCAGCAACTGCTACAGCTGAAGGATCAACTCCAAATTCTTCTTTCATTGCATCTACTAATTCTTTAACTTCAAGAATTGTCATTTCTTTTAATCCACTAATAAATTCATCTTTTGTAAATTTTGCCATTCTATATTCCTCCTTAATTATTTTTCTAATTTTTGACTATATAAATCTAAACTGATAGACAAATCTTTAACAACACCCATAAGTCCACCAGCAAGCATTGTAAGTAAACCTTCTCTTGATGGAATTGTTGCCAATTTATTTAACATTCCAATATCAGCAATTTCACCATCAACCATACCAATTTTAATTTCTAATGCTTCATGTGTTTTTGCAAATTCACTAATAACTTTAATTGGCGCAATTGCATCACTACCAAAAGCAATAGCTTTAGGGCCTTCCATTTCCATACCTAAATCGATATTTAAATCATGCAATGCTCTAGTTAATAAAGTATTTTTGTAAATTTTAAATTCTGAATCGTTTTCTCTTAATTTTCTTCTTAATTCATTAGTTTCTGCAACGGTTAAACCATGATTTTCGAAGATAACAAATGTTGTTGCACCATTTGTCTTTGCTTTAATTTCTTCAACGATTCCCTGTTTCTTTTCAATTATCTTTTGATTAGCCATATTACACCTCCTATAACTTTTGTGTGTAATACCGTAATAAAAAATTCCCTACAATAGCCGTAGGGAATTCGATTAACTTAATTTATTTTAAGTTCCTCGGTAGGAAATATTAAGGACAAGCCTCCTACTGTCTACGGTACTATAATATTTTTCAAACAACAATTAATATTTTAACATATTATTTATTATTTGTCAAAATCATTTATATTAATTTTAATTCCAGGACCCATTGTTGTCGAAATAGTTATACCTTTAATGTATGCTCCTTTAACAACAGCAGGTTTTGTTTTAATAATTAATGATACAAAAGCATCTAAATTTTCAAGCAATTTTGCTTCATCAAACGAAACTTTTCCAATAATCGTATGAACATTTCCAAAACTATCAGTACGATATTCAACACGACCTTTTTTAACTTCTTCTACAGCCTTTTTAACATCAGTAGTAACTGTTCCAGTTTTTGGATTTGGCATTAAACCTTTAGGTCCTAAAACTTTACCAAGTTTTCCTAAAGCAGGCATCATATCTGGAGTAGCAATCATAACATCAAAATCGAACCAATTTTCTTTTTCGATTTTTTCTAACATATCATTATCTCCAACATAATCAGCTCCAGCTGCTGTAGCAGCTTTAGCTTGATCACCTTTAGCGATTACTAAAACTTTTTTTGTTTTACCAGTTCCATTTGGTAAAACGAAAGCGCCTCTTAATTGTTGATCGGCTTTTTTAGTATCCAAATTTAATCTTAATGCTAACTCAACAGAAGAATCAAATTTAGTAATAGATGTACTTTTAACTAATTTAATAGCTTCTTCTTTAGAATAAAGTTTATTTTTTTCTAAATTTTTAGATACTTCTAAATATTTTTTTCCTTTTTTCATTATTTTACCTCCTTATGTGGTATATGCGGATTTTTCCTCCCACATAGGTAATTAACCTATATGTATAAATTTAAATTAATAACTAATTTTTTATTCTGCTATTTTAACGCCCATATTTCTTGCTGTACCTTCAACGATTTTCATTGCTTCTTCAACAGTATAACAATTTAAATCTGGTAATTTAATTTCAGCAATTTCTTTTAATTGAGCTTTTGTAATTGTAGCAACAACTTCTGTCGAACCTTTTTTAGATCCTGATTTAATTTTAGCAACTTTCTTAATTAAAAATGCTGCTGGTGGAGTCTTAATTACAAAATCGAAACTTCTATCTTCATAAATAGTAATTTCAACTGGTAAAATATCTCCCATTTTATCTTTAGTAGCATCATTATATTTTGTACAAAATTCTTGTAAATTAATACCTGTTGGTCCTAATACTGTTCCAACTGGTGGTGCTGGTGTTGCTTTACCGGCTGGTATTTGTAATTTTACAACTTTAGTTACTTGCTTTGCCACGAAAAACACCTCCTATATTTTTTTCGCGAGTGGTCATAATGCATCCGCGCTCCCACTAAAAATCTATATTAAACAATATAGCCATTTAATAATAACATATTTTGTTTAATTTGTAAATATTTTATTCAAATTTATTGTTTTTTATGCTTTTTCTATTTCTGTTAGACCTATTTCAACAATAGTTTCTTGTCCAAACAAATCTAAAGCAACTTCCAATTTTTGTTCAGCCATATTAATAGTTTTAATTTTACCAAACATTCCTTCAAATGGTCCATGAATTACCTTGATCATATCGTCAACTTTTAATTCGTTACCAATATCTAATCTAGATAATCCCATACTGCCTAAAATTTTATCAACTTCAGCAGGTGTTAGTGGAAAAGGTTTTGCTCCCTTTCCTGATGAACCGATAAATCCAGTAACACCTGGCGTATTACGAACAATAAACCATGCTTCATCATTCATAATCATTTCAACTAAAATATAACCTGGAAACATTTTTTTTATTTTTTCTTTTTGTTTTCCATCTTTTGTTTCAATTTCTTTTACCTCAGGAACAACTACACGAAAAATGTAATCTTCCATACCCATACTACTAGCACGCATTAAAAGTTTTTCTTTTACTTTATTCTCATGTCCTGAATAAGTATTAACTACATACCATTCTTTTTGCATTATCCAATCAATGTCCTAACTAACGCAATTCCAGAATCAGTTAAAGTAAAGAATAAACCAAAGAATACGACAAAACTAAGAGTTGCTAGCGAATAAGTAATTAATTCTTTTTTACTAGGCCATCTAACATTTTTCATTTCCTTTTTAACACTAATAAAAAATCTTGCTAATTTTTTCATTATCCACCTCATTAATTATATGTTATTTTATTTCAAATAAAAAACACCTTCGTGTCTAAATATAGATTATCATACTTTTTTTATTTAGTCAATTTTTATTTTAAATTTTTATAAAAAAAATATGGATACTAATACCCATATTTAAAATAATTATTTTAAGGCTTCCTTACGTGAAAGATTTAAACGTCCTTTTTTATCATATCCTAAAGATTTAACGACAATCTCATCGCCTACTTTAACCATATCACTTGTTTTTTCGACACGTTTTTCATCTAATTGTGAAACATGAACCAATCCTTCACAACCAGGCCACAATTCAACGAAACAACCAAAATCTTCAACTTTAACAACTTTTCCAGTATAAATTTTACCATCTTCTACTTCACGAACGATATTTTTAATCATTTCGGCTGTCTTTTCAATAATGTCTTTATCATAGTGATAAATGATAACTTTACCATCATCTTCTAAATCTACCTTAACAGCATTAACATCAGTTACTGACTTAACATTACTAGCGTCACAAATAATTTTAGTAATCATTTCACCACCACGGCCAATAACTTCTTTAATACGATTTGGATTAATCATGAATGAAACAGTTTTTGGTGCATACTTACTTACTTCTTTACGTGGTTCTTTTATTGTTGCTTCTATTTTATCTAATATTTCTAAACGAGCAACTTTAGCTTGAGCAAGTGCCTTTTTCAATATTTCTTTAGTTATACCCTTAATTTTAATATCCATCTGTAGCGCACAAATACCATTACGTGTTCCCGCTACTTTAAAATCCATATCTCCTAAATGGTCTTCCATACCTTGAATATCCGTTAAAATTGTATAATCATCACCGTCAGTAATTAAACCCATG
>CANROQ010000013.1 GCA_947632295.1 uncultured Bacilli bacterium | reverse complement strand
AAAAGTTTTAAATATTTTTCTTTCATAAATATCTTTTTAAATAGATAATCATTTGTAAGAGTATAAATTTGCTTCATAATTAACCTACAGTTAAATTATACGTTTTATTTTTACTTTTGACAAGTATTTTCATAAAATATATTTTAACTCAAATCACCTCCTAATTATATTATTATAGATAAGTCTTTTAAATCCCTTTTAAAATTTTAAAAAATTGCAAAAAAAATGCTTAAAAAAGCATTTAGAATAAATTATTTTTAATAATTATAATATTTTATCATTATTATTTACTGATACATTCAAAGCTTCATCGACAATTTGTCTATAACTTTCCTTTGTCAAATATTGATATTCTTTATTACCAACTTTCAATACATCTCCTAAATTATGAATATATTTAATTAAGTTATTATTAAATTGTTTTAAAGAAATTAATCCATCATTAAATTTTCGGGCATTTTTGATTGCGTAGCATTTTAATAAAAATTCATTAACTGTTTTTAAACTATTCAGTATCATTTTACTTGTAACTAAATTTGGGCTTTGATCATATTGATATATTGTTAAAAAATCAAATTTAGTAATAAAATCCATTATTTCTTTATTGCTCGCATATTGTGATAATTCAACAATTAATCCTTGCAAATTTGCATTTAAATATAAATGTTCCATCTTTTTTTGTCCAACAATTTTTTCTAAATTGCAAGCAATCGACTTTTCCCAATAATAACCATCAACATAACTAATTCCCTTACCAAAATATCTATCAGTTAAAAATTGTGTATAACCTTCATTTAAAGCTACACCATTACAAATTTTTTGATTATTTTTAATATACCCTTGTTTAAATCCAGAAAAAACAATACCATTATTTTTAAAAGAACTAGACATATGAAATAATTCATGATATATCGATAATTCACTATATGCATCATCAATACTAATTGTATTATTAGCAATATCATAACGTCCTATTGTACGAATATTTAAACGTGATTCTTCTAATATAAAATCTTTAGTTTCTACAACTAATTCATTTATATTTTTATAAAAAATAAGCAAATTTTCAGCCGAAAAATTATTTATAATTAATTTAGCAAAATTTAAAATAGCATCACCGTATTTTTTAGCAAGCATTTTTTCAAAATCTAATTTTAAATTAATATCAGTAAGTGGTGGCGGTAATAAAATTTTATTATTGGATGTCTTATAATCTTTATATAAAGAATAATTTTTTTCTATTTTAAAACCAGCATAAGCAACAATGATTGGACTTAAAGATTTGATTATTAAATTATAATCTATTTTCTCTAATTGAATTAGAATATCATTTAATTGTAAATTATCATAATTATTCATTATATCAACTCTCTATAAAATATTTTAAATGTTTATACAATAATCTTGAATTTTCGAAATAATTTCATTTACATCTATATCTTCTACTTCGTTTTTATTTCTTAATTTTAACTCTACCATATTATCATTAATTTTTTTACCTACTGTAACTCTAATTGGTATACCAATTAAATCCATGTCATTAAATTTAACTCCTGGTCGTTCTTCACGATCATCATATATAACAGGAATACCCATAGCAGTTAATTCTTTATATAAATAATCGGCTACCTCTTTTTGCTTAGAATCATTTTCATTAATTAAAACAAGTGCTACTTTATAAGGAGCAATATTAAGTGGCCAAATAATGCCAAATTCATCATTATTTTGTTCAACTATAGAGGCCATAATACGACCAATGCCAATACCATAACAACCCATTTGAACATACTTTAATTTATTATCTTTATCTAAATATTGTAAATCAAAATTTTTAGAATATTTATCACCTAATTTAAAAGTATTACCTATTTCAATACCTTTTTTAAAATATAATTTACCACCACAATTTGGACATACATCACCTTCAACAACATTTTTGATATCGGCTGTTATATCATAATCAAAATCACTCAAATTGACATTTATATAATGATAATCTGTTTGATTAGAACCAACTAAAAAGTTTTGCATACCCTCTACTTCACTATCAAGGACAATTTTTATTTTTAAACCGATTGGTCCAGCAAAACCAACTTCAGCATTCGTTACTTCGCGAACTTCTTCTTCACTGGCCAATGTAACTTCAGGTACATCAAATAATTTAGCAAGTTTCACCTCATTTAATTCACGATTACCTCTAATTAAACAAGCACAAAGTTCATCGCCAATTTTATAAATTAAAGTTTTTACCATTTTATCAGCGCTAATCTCTAAATTAGTAGATAACTCAGCAATTGTTTTCATGTTTGGCGTATAGACTAATTCTTTCTCTTGTTTTTCTTCCGAAATTTGTTCTTTTGGAGAAACACATTGACTAACTTCAATATTAGAAGCATAATCGCAACTATCACATAATACTAAAATATCTTCACCAATATCGGTTACCGCTTGAAATTCTTCAGATAAAAGGCCACCCATCGCCCCAGTATCAGCTCTAACTATTTTATAATCGACACCTAAACGGTCAAAAATTCTTTTATAAGCATCGAACATCAAATTATAAGATTTATCTAGTGAATCTAAATCAGCATCGAAACTATAAGCATCTTTCATTGTAAATTCTCTAACACGAATAAGTCCATACCTTGGACGTGTTTCATCTCTAAATTTTGTACGAATTTGATATAAATTAAAAGGCATATCTTTATATGATTTAATTTGATTTTTAGCCATTTCTACAAACATTTCTTCATGAGTTGGTCCAAGTGCATAAGGACGATTATAACGATCAGACAATGTAAACATATTTGAACCAAAAATAGAACGTCTACCACTATTTATATAAATTTCTTCAGGTATTAAACTAGGCATACAAACTTCCAAAGCCCCAGCATTATCCATTTCTTCACGAACGATGCTTTCGATTTGCTGCATTACCTTAAGACCAAGTGGTGTATACATATAAATACCATTACTTGATTTTTTTATCATGCCACTTTTAACTAATAATTTTCCACTAATAGATTCTTCATCTTTAATATCTTCTCTAATTGTATAAAAAAAACTATTTTTTAATTTCATATTCTCATCCAATCTAATTAAATCTTCTATTTAATTATACTATTTTTTTTTTGAAAAATATAGTCTTTAAAATTTTTTTGAATATTATTATTCACATTTACTCAATATAGTTTTAGAAAGGATGAGAACATGAACACAGTACCATTAATGATTTCAACTAAAGATTTAGCTTATATTTCCGATATGTTTGAATGGAATTTTACAGCTAGTAAAAAAACATACCATTTTACCCAAGAAATTAATGATGAAGAACTTAAAGAATTAGCTGATAGAGTTTGTAAAATGCATGCAGAACATTGTCGAAAGCTTGTAAATATTTTAAGATAGGAGAAATTTATGAATAATAAAATTGAAAATCCAAAAGTAGAAGTTCCTGAAACTTTAGAAATGAATGATCGCGATTATATGAACGCAATTTTAGAAACAGAAAAAAATATGTCCGATAATTTAAGTATTGCCTTAAATGAGGCTAGTAATAATACTCTATATGAAGAATTATTTAATATATTCACGGAAACAAAAAATGCGGCTCGTGAATTATACAATATGATGTTTAAAAAAGGCTGGTATTCTTTAGAAAAAGCCGAAGATAATAAAATAACTGAAAAATGTAATGAATTATCTCAAAAATTAAGTCAATTAAACTAAAAAGTCACACAAAGTGACTTTTTATTATTATTTTTTTATATATTTTTTAGTGTATTCTAAACATTGATTTTTTATATTATCTCTAGGTATTAATCCCAATTCCACCATTTTTAATAAATTAGCCATATTTATCGATTCAGTTTGTTTATTTAATGCCACTGTATTATTTTTAATTTCAAACTTTAAATCATTAAGTGATTGTTTTAAAAAAGCAATATCCATGTTATTCATGAAGTACCTCCTATTTAATATTTTTTCTATATGAAAAAGTTTTCACATCAACAATATCTAATCCATTTTTATATTCTTGCCAAACACAATGATAAAAAGCTAAAAGATTAGAAAATTTTGCTAATTCATTTAATTCATATAATTGAACATTTTTATTAAAATTATCAACTTTATTAATTTTCTTATTATTTTCTTCAATATTTAAATTCATAATATATCACCCTTTTATTTTATAAATTTAATTCTATTTTCTTGTTCGCTTTTTAATTCATCATTCATTTCAAATAAATTATTTAACTCATTTTGATAATTAACCCATAACATTCCTAAAATTAAAACAATAGAAACAATTAATAAATCGGAATTTTTGTTAAACCAAAAAGGTATATCTCTAGATAAACTTTTTAAATTGGCAGTTGTACATTCGTATATTAGTTTATATAATTCGATAGCAATTACACCATGAAATTCACATGCTATGATATTTCTAGAAATTTTTGTAATTATGATATCTTTTTTTATTTGTTTCAAGATTGATTTAAGTTGTTCTAAATTCAAATTACCATACATAGATTTCACCCCAAATAATTGCGATAAATATAATAAACTAATTTAGAATAGAAGTCAATAATTAAAAACCACTTCTCTTGAATAATTTTTCTAAATCATATTTTGAATAATATATTATAGTTGGACGACCATGTGGACAGTTAAATGGATTTTTACATTTACGCAAATCATTAATTAAATTTTCCATTTCATCTAAAGTAATATTTTCATTAGCCTTAATTGAAGCTTTACAACTAACTGTTGCTGCTACATGTTCATTAAATTTTGCTAGTGAAAAATCTTTTTCTTTATTTATTACTAAATCGATAATCATTCTAATAGCCTTATCTTCGTTGCCAATTGGAATCCAAGTTGGATGAGCTTTAATTATTATTGAATTAACACCAAATTCTTCGATAGAAAATCCCATATCTTGTAACAAGTTAAAATTTTCTTTTAAAATCATATATTCATTATTTGGAAATTCTATCGTAAGTGGGATTAACATAGAAATTGAATCAGGTTTAGGATTGCCTAATTTTTCACGATAATATTCATAATTAATACGTTCTTTAGCGGCATGTTGATCGATTAAATACATTCCCTTTTCATTTTGACAAATAATATAGGTACCATGTACTAATCCAACCGGATATAATTCTGGTAATTTTTCAGAACTTTCTTCAATTTCAAATAATCGATCATTTTGTTCAATCTTATCGTCAATCGTCTTACTATCTATTACTTCATTTTTAACATCTAAATATGGCTCTTCTTCTTCACCAATTCTCTCTAAATCTAATGTAATTTCTTCATAAGTTTGTTTTTCACTAGTCACTTTATCTAATACTTCATCACTTACAATGTCATTAAAATAGCTATCAGTTTTTACTTCGATATGAGGTATTAAAAGTTGCTTTTTTAACGTATTTTTTATTATTTTTTCAATCAAAATTAGTAATTCATCCATTTTACCAAATTTAATATCCATTTTTGTTGGATGAATATTTACATCAACTAAAGTAGGATCAACTTCAATATTAAGTATAACAATTGGATATCGATTATCGGGTTTATATCCATGATAACTATCATTGATAACACGATTAATTTCTGTATTGCGAACAACACGACCATTTACTAAAGTAATCATGCCATTACGATTAGAACGCATAACTTCTGGAAGTGTTATATAACCATTAATTATATAATCGTTATCTTCACCAGAAATTTCAATCATTTTTTTGACAATATCAATTCCAAAAATACTCGAAATTGTTTTTAATAAATTATTAGAACCATCAGTATTTAAAATAATATTATTATTATTTGTTAAAATAAACTTTATTTCTGGATGCGATAGCGCAATTCGATTGACATATTCAGTAATATTGGCAAGTTCCGTATATAAACTTTTTAAATGTTTTAAACGGGCTGGCGTATTATAAAACAAATCAGCCACAGTAATAATTGTTCCAATTCTAGAATCACCGTCAACAACGCTTTCGATCTTACCACCATTTATTTTGACAATCGTTCCAACTCCACCCATAGAAGTTTTTAAAGTTATTTTACTAACTGAAGCAATCGATGCTAGAGCCTCACCTCTAAACCCTAATGTTTCAATACGATATAAGTCATCCTCAGTTTTCAATTTGCTAGTAGCATGACGTGAAAACGCTAAAACAGCATCTTCTCTATCCATACCACTACCATTATCTGTAACTTTAATTTGCTTTGTCCCAGCATCAAAAAGTTCGATTTTAATTTCACTACTTCCAGCATCAATACTATTTTCAACTAATTCTTTAACTACTGAAGCACATTTTTCAACAACTTCTCCAGCTGCAATTTTATTAGCTAAAATTTCATCCATTATTTGTATTTTCGACATATCTATCACCATCTATATTATAACAAAAAAATATTGAATTTTCTTCAATATTTTATAATTTAAACTAAAGTTAATCTAAAACCTACTTGATAATGTGCTCCGCCGGTATAAGAACTAAATGAATACATATCACTATTTACATCTCGAAAGAACCAAGGATTTGCACTGTTAACAAATTTAGCAGTACTATTATCCCAACTACTTTGTTCAGATTGAAATGGTCCAAATTCAGTTGTAGCATCACCGTTTATACCACGAGTCAAATCTGCTTCGACACCATCGGTATATAAATCATAATATTTTTTATTTTCATTCATCCAAACTGTATCTAAACCAGAGGCACCTACTACACCATTATTGTTACCCATAACATATTCCATTACACTACCATTCATCGCATACACACCATTTATATTACCAGTTGTACTTGATTTTATACCTATATCGGAACTGTAATCGTAACTATATGTAGTTGGTTTTGTACATTTATTATCCTTGCAAATTCCATATTTAGAATTCATTAAATATACAATAGAACCCCATTCGGTATTTTTCATTAAATGGACATCAGTAGTCGTTTGATTTAAACCGTAAATATCATTATAAAAACCTGGGATAGCATTAACCATATTCGCAATATTTTGATTTACTAAAGCCATTTGATTTGGTAAAATTGTAAGATTGTTTATATTACCAGTAACTTCAAATTTACCAACCCAAATACCATCTAATTCTTCATTTCCAAACGTAAAGGCTGGATGAGTAATATAATTTGGTCCTTGCGATTTAGTAGCAGTTTTTTCTTCAAAAACAACATCGATCTGTTGTACACCTGTACTGGCTACTAAAGAATATTTATAACGCGGTATCCACACATAAAAGGCTAAAATATCTTCGTCATTGATAATTGTATCATTGCTAGATTTAAGATAATAATCACGAGTTTTGGTACCACTAGCCTTAACTAATACGGCATTAGCCCACTCACCATTAGCATAATTATACCAACTATTAGTTGATGGGTTCGAACTATCTGCTTTAACCCATTTTTTTTCGATAGTATTATATCGAACAGGAATCATACCATCTTTTAAAACAGGTGCATTTGCTCCACTTTTATCAGCACTTATAAATGTATCCTTATCTTTTTCAGGTTTATCCTTAGGTACATTATTATCATTATTTTCTAAATTCGAATTATTTTTGGAAAATAAATTGCTAAAAAAATTAGTATCTTTTAAATTTTGAACTTTTTCGGATATAAATGGCATAAAAATTACAAAAACAGCAATTACTACTAACAATATAATAGTAAATCTATATTCTTTAATACCATTCTTTTTTTCAAAACTTTGTACTTCAACATTATTTTGTTCTTCATTTTTTGTCTTTTTCGTTTCTTTTTCTTCCATAATTATCCCCTTATCATTACTCTAGAAAAATTATATCATAAAAAAAAATATAGATAAATATATTTTTTAAATTTTTGTAATATTTTGAATACGTCTAATAACTTTTTTCTCAATTCTTGATATATATGATTGACTTATTCCTAATAATGCGGCTACATCTTTTTGTGTCATCTCTTCGTTATTAAAAAGACCATATCGCAAAATCATAATTTGTTTATCACGTGGATTTAATTTATTAATTTCTTCATACAATATTTTTTTATCAGTCTCATCTTCTATACCTTTAGTAACGACATCATTTTCTGTTCCTAAAATATCTTCTAAATGTAGTTCATTTCCTTCCGAATCATAACTTAAATTATCTTCGAAACTAACTTCCGTTTTTCTTCTTTTATTTTTTCTTAAAAACATTAAAATTTCATTATCGATACAACGTGATGCATAAGTTGCTAATTTAATATTTTTATCTAATTTATAAGTATTGACACCTTTAATTAAACCAATTGTACCAATACTTACCAAATCCTCTAAATCGACGCCAGTATTTTCATATTTTTTTGATAAAAAAACGACTAATCTTAAATTATGCTCAATTAATTTTTCACGAGCAAATTGATCACCATCCATCGATAATTTTACATAATTAATTTCTTCTTCTTTGGATAATGGTTCAGGTAACTTATCGGCACTACCAACAAAAAAAATATTATTTTCAACATTAAATATTTTAATAAAAAAGTTTAATAATTTTTTTAACATTTTATTCCCTCCAATAATTTTGTTTGCAAAATACAATCTACACCATCAATCGTGATTTTTTCTTTAATAAAACCAATTAAAACATTTTGCTTAACACTGATGTCATTAATATAGACACAACTAGCAGTAACGCATTCTAAAAGTCCATTTTCGGTGATAGTAGAATAAGGTATTAAAATTTTAGATGAATTTGACTCTTTAATTTTATCTTTATTTATCAAAATAATCGGTCGATTAAAATATGGATCTTTTAATTTATTACCAGTATCTAAAAAGCCTATAAATTTATATTCTTTATCAGCAAAATTTATGCGTATTCGGTAATAATTTGCATAATTATTTTTAAGATTATTCATTTGCTTTAAATAAAAATAAATAATAATTGGCGCTACTACAATTAAAAAAATGACATTAATACTAACATCTTGAAAAAAAACTAGACCTATTTTTTTATAAGAAAATTGAATATTTAGACCATATAGTGTTCCTCCTAAAACCATACTAAGTAAATATAAAAAAATAAAATTCTTAAAAACATATTTTATGTCTTTAAAACCAAAAGAAATTAAAATCATTATAATACTAACAATAAATTTAAATAAAAATAATACTAAATTACTAATTTTAAAAAATAGTAATAAGGTTGTTAAACTACCAAAAAATGCTCCTAAAATAATTCGATTAATAGAAGAATTTCGTTTTAATAAAATGGAAACACCTAATAATAAAAGAAAATCAAACATAAAATTTAAAAATAATACAAAATCAACATAAATTTTCATTTTATCACCAATTTAATTATAAAAAAACAACATAATAAATTATGTCGTTTTGTATTCTTAAATTAAATTTATATTTAGAAACCTCTTTTTCGTAAAAATGGAGGTAAATCATTGTCACCATCATCGTCATCATCATCACTACTTTGAATATTTTCTCTTTGAGCACTAGCAGTAACCTTCGATTTTTCAGAATCTTCAAAACCAGTCGCAATTACTGTAACGATAATTTCATCATTTAAGTTTTCATTAATAACTGCTCCAAAAATTGTATTAATATCAGTATTAGCACTCGTTCTAATAACTTCAGCAGCTTCTTCAACTTCAAATAAAGTTAAATTCTCACCACCAGTAACATTGATAATGGCATCAGTAGCACCACTAATACTTGTTTCTAGTAATGGACTAGAAACAGCCTGTTTAGCAGCCTCTGTAGCACGATTTTCACCTGCTCCAATACCAATTCCAATAAGAGCATTACCACGTTTTTCCATTACTGATTTAACATCAGCAAAATCTAGATTAATTAAACCTGCTACCGCAATTAAATCAGAAATAGATTGAACACCACGCATTAATACATTATCAACCTCTTTGAATGACGCTAATAAAGGTGTCGTTTTATCAATAATTTCACGTAGACGATCATTAGGAATAACGATTAAAGTATCGACATGTTTTTTTAATTCCTCTAATCCAACTACGGCTTGATCCATTCTTTTTTTACCTTCAAAAGAGAAAGGTTTAGTAACAATACCTACGGTCAAAGCCCCTAATTCTTGAGCAATGCTAGCAACGACAGGAGCGGCACCAGTACCAGTTCCACCACCCATACCGCAAGTGACGAAAACCATATCAGCACCTGTTAAGGCAGCCTCAATTTCTGATCTAGACTCTAATGCAGCCTCTCTTCCAATATCAGGCTTCGAACCTGCTCCTCTTCCACCAGTTAGTTCAGCACCAATTTGAATTTTTAATGGTGCTTTAGACGCATTCAAAACTTGCAAATCTGTATTTGCAACAATAAAATCTACACCTTTTATTCCTGATTCAATCATTCGATTAACGGCATTTCCACCACCGCCACCAACACCAATGACTTTAATTTTGGCAATTTGATCTATTTCTAATCCAAACATAAATTTCCTCCTTATTCACCAAAAAAGTATCCAAAAACTTTACTTAACATCGAATCATTTGTATCACTAGTAACACTTTTTCGATTAGACCCTAATTCTTCAATTTCATTTTTTGTAAACATTGTATAACTGCTTCCATTTAATTCTAACTTACTAACAAAATAAAGAATATTACCAATTGCAGAAGAATATTTATTATTTCTAACTCCAATTAATTTCACATTACCTATAATAGCGTTTTTCCCTAGAATTTCTTCAACAGTATAATTTAAATGCGTCATATTGCTAGTTCCACCTGTTATTAAAATATAATCCAATTTATGATTAGTCAAAGTCGATATTTCTCCTTTAACCGCATTCAAAATTTGTTCTAATCTTGCCATTACAACTTCTGAAGCTTCATATTGATTAACTTTTTTTGTTTTTCCAGAATTAGTTGTAACCATATAAAAATCATTCGAACTAGCATTCTTTTTGTTTCCAAGCGCAAATTTTTCTTTTAACTCACAAGCATCTTCTAAAGATATTTTATAAACATAAGATAAATCACTATCGATATTGACACCACCATTTTGTAGTATAGCACTATTAACAATTATGCCCTTATTTACTAGCGAAAGCGTAGTCGTTTCAGCACCGATATTGACAATTGCGCCAACTAAATCTTCCATACCATCTTTTTTTAAAGCAAAAAAATCGCCAATACCATTAATTGATACATCATCGACTTCAACACCAATACTATCAAATAAATTCAAAACTGAATATAAATTTTTTTTAGGTGTCGTAACCATAATACCACGCATTGCTAAAACTTCAGCCTTTTGACCTTTTGGATCTTTTACAATTTGACCATCACCAAGATTAAAATCAATTGGTATTGTGGTTATAATCGATTTACCTGAAATATCACAATTAGCAATCGAACTTTCGATAACTTTATCGATATCTTTACCAGTTACAACATGATCATCATTCATAATATTAATTGAACCTTTAATCATTGCGTATTCTGCAAAATAAGATGGAACGGATACTAAAGCATGATTTACATTAGTTCCTAACATATCCTCTATTTTTGAAAATGCTAATTTCAAAGAACTTTGAGCTTCCTCAAAATTAATTATCAATCCCTTTTTTATTCCTTTTGATTTTACAGAAGATGCTGCCAGTAAATTTAATTTACCTTTTAACCATTCACATACGACTATTTTGATTGTATTAGAACCAATATCAACACTAGTGTAAATATGCTTCACAATATCATCTCCTATAATCTAAAATTAATTATACTATAATTTTTTAAAAAGTAAAAGAAAAAAATAAAAAAACACAATATTTTTTGTATTTTCTTATTGAATGCTAAAATTTTA
>CANROQ010000012.1 GCA_947632295.1 uncultured Bacilli bacterium | reverse complement strand
GAATTGTTAGCAGTAATAGTAATATTAGCGGTAATTGCGTTAATTGCCGTACCAAGAATAATCGAAATATTAAATAAGTCAAGATTAAGTGCCGCCGAAGATTCAACATATGGAATAGTAGAAGCAGCAGAGAGTTATATTGCAAACTTTATGTTACAAAATCAAGGAACACTACCAAGTGAAAACTTGATATTTGAATGTAATAGTACAGGATGTAATTTAACGAATGAATTAAAAGATTATAATAAGGAAAATTTAGAAGAATTAAAATTTAAAGGAAAGAAACCAACAAGTGGAACAATAACAATAAGCAATGGTGGCAGTAATATAATAACAACAAATTTAAATATTAATAATTTTACATGTTTATATTCAAAAGGAAAAAGTAGTTGTATAGAAAAACAAGACATAAAAGAAAATGGAACGAAAGTTTATTTTGATCCTGTAACGGGAAAACAATGTAGTGAAGATGAATATGATAAAGACCAAAGTAATATAGGTGTAAAAGATGGTTGTATGCAATGGTATATCTTTAATGATAATGAAGATAGTGCTGTTTATAATTTAATATTAGACCATAATATAACAGGTACAGTAGCATGGACTTCAAGTGTTAATAATTATGATGGTCCAAAGGATGTATTGGAAGCATTAAAAGAAGCAACAACAGCATGGTCAGATGAACTAATATCCCCAATTCCATATACAGCAAGTTTGACATATGCTGGTCAAGAACATTCATATACAATAGATTATACAACATATGGAAATAAAGCAAGATTAATAAGTGCAGAAGAGGTAGTAGAAATAACAAAAAATGATAGGTCAAATGGAGGAGATTATACACAAGCAGATTTAAATTGGGGATTAGGAAGTAATTGGTTTATGTTAGATAAAGCAACTGGAGAATGTCATGATAATGCTAGTTGTACAAAAGGCCAAAGTAAATATTCCTGGTTGTTCGATAGCACACAAGAATGTATCAATTATGGTTGTAATGTAGTCCAAAGTGGAAACATAGGTTATTGGACTTCTTCAGCGTTTGCTGGTGACTCTAGCACAGCGTGGCGTGTGACCAACGGTGGCTACTTTGGCTACAACTATGTCGGCGACACTGACCGTTATGGTGTGCGCCCAGTTATAACAATTTCTAAATCTTTAATAAAAAATTAAAAGGGCATGATTTTTTAATTTTTTCTATAACTAACAAATACTAGTAAATAAAAGTTTACTTACTATTTAAATTTTAATTGAGTATTTAGATGATTATATTTGAATAAAATTGTTGGTTATAATTATCGTTTAATATATTAAAGTGTTTAAAATAGTATTTATTGAAAAAATAAATGCTATTTTTTATAATTAAATGTATAATATGATATCAGTTACATTGTTTTAGTTGTAAATAATAAAAAAAGTGCTATAATAGTACGACAAATGGAGGATTTTATGAAAAATTTACGCGTATATTGTAGTGCAATGGCACTTTTTACAACTTTGCAGTTAGCGGCATGTCAAAAGATTGATGAAAATATTAAAGCCTATGATTTTGAAACCACTAGTTCTATTACTAATAATATTGAGGTTGTTAATTCTAAAAATGACTTAAAGAAGGAAGAAACAACTAAAATAGAAACAAAAAAGATAGAGTTAGAAACTAAAATTGAAGAACCAATTATAGAAAAAGATTCTATTACAATTAGTTTTACGGGAGATTGTACACTAGGTACTTATCTATCAAGTTCTAATCGTGCCTTTGAAGTTTTATTTGAAAGGCAAAAAGATTATGCCTATTATTTTAAAAATGTTAAAGATATTTTTGATAATGACGATTACACGGTTGTTAATTTAGAAGGACCTCTAACTGATGCGACTACTGTCTTAGAAGATAAGCCATTTATATTTAAAGGCCGCAAGGATTATGTTAATATTTTACTAGAAGGTGGCGTGGAAGCTTGTAATTTATCAAATAATCATATTAATGATTATGGTCAACAAGGTAATCTAGATACTAAAGATGTTTTAAGTGCTAATAATATCGATTATTTTGACAATACTAATTTTCATATTGAGAATATTAATGGTATTAAATTTGGATTTGCAGGTTTTAAAGCCTTTAATTTATATACTAAAAATGATATTGATAAGGCATTAAATTATTTTAGTGAAAATGATGTCGATGTTAAAATTATTATTTTACATGGTGGTATCGAATACGATTATGATTTTGATTCTATTAAACAAGAATTAGCACATTATTCAATCGATAATGGAGCCGATTTAGTAGTAGGACATCATCCACATATTTTACAAGGTGTTGAAGAGTATAATAATAAATATATTTTGTATTCTTTAGGTAATTTTTGTTATGGAGGACATAGTAATCCAGTTGACAAAAATTCTATGATTGCGCAAGTAACTTTTAATTTTGAAGATAAAAAACTCGTTGGTGATGAATTAAAATTAATACCAGTATCTATTTCTTCAGTTGATTATGCTAATAATTTTCAACCAACTGTTTTAGAGAATGAAGATAAAGAAAAGGTTTTAAAGTTAATTAATGATCACAGTAAAAACTTTAATTATGAAGAATAAACAATTATTTTTTTAAAATTATTGATTGTATATAAATGTATAATCAATAATTTTTTTGTCTTTGCTTAGAATTTTTGTGTTATAATTAACATAAATAAGGTGAATAATATGAATGTTGATCTATATAAATATGAAAATGAATTATATGCTAAAGGAATAAAATATATTGGTGGGGTTGATGAAGTTGGTCGTGGTCCATTAATTGGTGATGTGGTGGCTGCTTGTGTCGTTTTACCGCGTGATTTTTATTTAGAAGGTTTAACTGATTCTAAAAAATTAAGTGAAAAAAAACGTGATATTTTCTATGATTACATAATAAATCATTGTATTGCTTATGGAGTTGGTCATGTCAGTCCAAAAGAAATTGACGAAATAAATATCTATGAGGCAAGTAGAAAGGCTATGTTAATTGCGATTTCAAAAGTCCGTGAACAAATTTCTTTAGAACATGTTTTAGTCGATGCGATGCCACTACCAAGTCTTGATATTTCAAGTACTTCAATTATTAAGGGGGACGCAAAAAGTGTAAGTATTGCTGCGGCTAGTGTCGTTGCTAAAGTAACACGTGATCGAATGATGTTAGAATTAGATAAAAAGTATCCTATGTATGGTTTTGCTGCTCATAAAGGATATCCAACTAAAAAACATCTTGAGGCAATTGAAAAATATGGTCTAATTGATGGCTATCGTAAAAGTTATGGACCTGTTAAAAAAGTATTGGAGGAAATTAAATGAATTTTGGTTCAAATTTTAATAATCGTAAATTGTTTACAGGAGAAGCAAAAAGTACGACACGTTCTATTGATATGAATCGTTTTAATGAACGAAATGGTGCAAGAAGTATCGATGATGTGAGAAGATCACGTATGGAACTACGTGATAAAATTAATAGTGAAAAATATAATAATACTTCGACTACTATTAATAATAATAGTACTAATGTAAATATTACTCAGCCGACTTCTAATACAGAAAAACAATTTAATCATATTGAAGCAATGCGCAATATCAAAAGAGGTTTATAATGCAAGTTGAAAAAGTAGTAGTTGGCGATTATCAAACTAATTGTTATGTTATATCACAGGAAAATAAATGTCTTATTGTTGATCCAGGTTTTGATTCAAATAAAATAATTTCACTAATTAATAATCGTGAGGTTTTGGCTATTTTGATTACACATCGCCATGATGATCATATTGGGGCTTTAGATGAAATTTTAAAATTATATGATGTTCCTGTTTATGAATTTAAAAATTTAGAAGAAAAAGAATATACAATCGATAATTTTTTCTTCAAAGTTATTTTTACCAAAGGTCATACTTTTGATTCAGTTACTTATTATTTTGAAAAGGAAAAAATTATGTTTGTTGGTGATTTTATTTTTGAAAATTCAATTGGTCGTACTGATTTAGCAACCGGTGATTATAATGAAATGATAGAAAGTATCGAAAAAATAAAACAATATGATGATGATATTGTTATTTATCCAGGACATGGTAATAGTACTAAATTGGGTTTAGAAAAATTAAATAATTATTGGTTTGATAGTGTAAACCAATAATTTTTGACTGGATTTTTATTTTTATTTATTATACAATTGTATAGGTGATTATATGGAAAAAATAGATGTTCAAATAGGTGTATCTAATCGACATGTTCATTTGACGGAAGAAGATTTTAAAATATTATTTGGAAATGATGCAGTGTTAGAAAAAAATAAAGATTTAACACAACCTGGTCAGTTTGCAAGCACTTCAACTGTGACAATTAAAACCGAAAAAGATAAAATTGACAATGTTAGAGTTTTAGGACCAATTCGCAAATATACACAGGTGGAGATTTCTAAAACTGATGCTTATAAATTAGGTATTAATCCACCGGTTCGTGAATCAGGGGATATTACTGATAGCGAAAAGGTAACTTTAATAGGCCCAGTTGGTAGTATTGATTTAGATGAAGGTTGTATTATTGCAACGCGACACATTCATTTGTCATTTGCGGATGTCAAAAAATATAAATTAGAGAATGTAAAGTTTGTAAAGGTGTCTATAAATGGCCTAAAAGGTGGAATATTAAACAATGTATCACTTAAAGTATCCGATGATTTTGTTTTTGAAATGCATATAGATACTGATGATGCTAATGCTCATTTGATTAAACAAGGTGATATAGCAACTATTATGGTTGATAGAGACGATTGTTAAATTATAGTTATTTTTTAACTAAAAATTAATTATTTGCTTAATTAATTTTTTTTTGATATAATTTTTACGGTGATTAAAGTGGCAAAATATGATGAAAACTCGATAAAAATATTAGAAGGACTAGAAGCCGTAAGAAAACGTCCTGGAATGTATATAGGTTCAACTGATAAAAGAGGACTACATCATTTAGTGTGGGAAATTGTCGATAATGCAATAGATGAAGTTATCAATGGCTATGGTAAAAAAATAAAAATCATCATGCATCAAGATGGTAGTGTCAGTGTCAGCGATGAAGGTCGTGGTGTTCCTGTTGGACTTCATGCTAGTGGTGTATCAACTCCCGAGGTAATTTATACAGTATTACATGCTGGTGGAAAATTTGAAACAGGAGGTTATAAAGTATCTGGTGGTCTTCATGGCGTTGGTGCTAGTGTTGTAAATGCCTTATCAAAAAAGATGGAAGTTACTATTAAGCGTGATGGTTATGAACACTATATTGCTTTTAAAGATGGTGGTAAGTTAGCAACACCTTTAACTCAATTATCTAAGACAAGTAAAACTGGAACAACTGTTAGATTTTTACCTGATGATGAAATTTTTTCAACGACAAATTTTTCTTTTACGATGATTTGTGAAAGAATGCAAGAATGTGCCTTTTTACTTAAAGGATTAAATATTGAAATTATAAGTGAAATTGATGGTAGACATGAGGTATATCAATATGAAAATGGACTAAAATCTTTTGTTGAATATTTAAATGAAGATAAAAAAGAATTACATCGTGTTGTTTGTTTTGAAGCTGTAAAGGATCGTATCAATGTCGAAGTGGCTTTTCAATATACTGATACATATAATGAAAATATTATTTCTTTTGTCAATAACGTTAAAACTAATGATGGTGGAACGCATGAAGTAGGTTTTAAATCAGCTATCACAAGGGTATTTAATGATTATGCTAGAGTAAATAAATATTTAAAAGACAAAGATAAAAATTTAGAGGGTAGTGATACAAGGGAAGGTTTAACTGCTATTATATCATTGCAATTGCCTGAAGATTTATTACAATTTGAAGGGCAAACAAAAGCAAAGTTAGGTACGCCTGAGGCAAGAACCGTAGTCGAGAGTATCGTTACTGAAAAATTACAATATTTTCTTGAAGAAAATAAAAGTATAGCAACTTCTATATTAGAAAAAATGGTTAAAAGTAAAATGGTTCGTGAAGCTGCTAGAAAGGCTAGGGACGAGGCTAGAAATGGCAAAGATAAGGCTAAAAAAGAACGATTATTAAGTGGTAAATTAACACCTGCTCAAATGAAAAATCCTGATAAAAATGAATTATTTTTAGTCGAAGGTGATTCAGCAGGTGGTTCAGCAAAACAAGGAAGAGATCGTAAATTTCAAGCAATTTTGCCTTTACGTGGTAAAGTTTTAAATTGTGAAAAAACAAAACTTGAAGAAATATTTAAAAATGAAGAAATAAATACGATTATTCATACAGTTGGAGCTGGTGTAGGTAGTGATTTCGAAGTGGCTGATTCTAATTATGATAAAATTATTATTATGTCCGATGCTGATGTCGATGGTTCACATATTCAAATTTTGTTATTAACATTTTTCTATCGTTATATGAAGCCATTAATCGAGGCAGGTAAAATTTATATTGCCATGCCGCCGCTTTATAAGTTATCGAATGGCAAAACTGTTCACTATGCTTGGACTGATGATGAAAGAAAAGAAATTTTAAGTAATAGTAAAATAAAATTAGAAACACAACGTTATAAAGGTTTAGGAGAAATGAATGCTGAACAACTTTGGGAAACAACGATGAATCCAGAAACGCGAAGTTTAATAAAAGTAAATATTATGGATGCGGCTTTAGCTGAAAAGCGTGTTAGTATATTAATGGGCGATAAAGTCGAACCACGTAAAGAGTGGATTGAAGAAAATGTTCAATTTACACTTGAAGATAATTATACGGTATAGGGTGATTTTATGAATAGAAAAATAATGGACGGTTTATCTTATGGTTTTTATTTTATAATTATTTGTTTATTGCTTTTAATATTTTATTTAATATTTTTCAAACAATCAACACCTAAGAAAAATGACGATAAAGTTGATGATGATAATCCAGAACAAGTAATTATTGAAAATATAAAGTTAAATCGTGAAAATATTTCGTTAGATATTGGAGGCAGTTTTGATTTAAAAGTTACATTAACTCCAAGTAATGGTGATGAGGTTATCACATATGAATCAACTGATTCTAGTGTAGCCACAGTAGATGAAAATGGAAAAATTGCTGCAGTTGGTGCTGGTACAGCAAATATTAAAGTAACTGTTGAGGGTACTAATTTAATTAGTGAATGTGTAGTAACTGTGTCCGACAAAATTATTATGGCGCAAGAATTATTTGTTCCAAATACTACTGTAAATATAAAAGTTGGTGAGACACATAAATTGGATGTAACAGTTATTCCTAGTAATACTGTTGATAAATCATTATCTTTTACTTCAGCTAATACTAAAATATTAAGTGTCGATGAAAATGGAGTAGTTACTGGTCTAAAAGCAGGTCGTTCTAAAATATTAATTCAAGCTAAAACTAATCCTAATGTTCAGCTTAATGTTACTTTTGTGGTAGAATAGTCAATTTGTAATTAAGAAAGTCAAAGGCTTTCTTTTTTTATAAGGTTGGATTTTCAGTATCGGCAACATTAAAGTTTTCATTTTCTTGATTTTTATAGACAATATATAAAACAATAATAGAAACGATGAGTGATATTTCACCTGTTAATAGTTGAAGTTTTAAATATTTTACATTTGATTTTTTTCTAGCCTCGGCAATTTTTTCAGTTACATAATTTCCATAAACAAAAACGACTGCTAAAATGACTACTACAATTCTATTAAATAAAGATATTCTTCTAGATTGTTGCCCGGTAAAAATTCCTTTATTTTTTTGTAATTTTAATTTTTCATCATAAGTTAAAATAATAGATAAGACTAGTGAAAGAATAAAAACGACAGTGGCAATAATTTGGATATCGAGAATTTGAATTTCTTTAGCAGTATATCTATCTTTTTTCATTTAATTTATTTTTAATTTTTTGTACTTCTTTTAATTCACTGATAGTAACTAATTGATATCCATCTTTAATTAATTGAGGTACTAATATTTTAACGGCTTCACTCGTTCTTTGATAAGTATCATGCATTAAAATAATTGAACCATCCTTAACATTTTTTAAAGCATTATTGATGATAGTATCAACTTTTTTATATTTCCAATCTTTAGTATCAACATTCCACAAAATAATCTCTAAATTTGTATTTTTACGTAATTTAGAATTTACTGAACCATATGTTGGCCTTAGATATATTGGTGATGTGCCAATATATTTTTTTATAACATCTTGTGTTTTATCGATTTGTTCTCGCTGTTCTTCTTCGGATAACTTAGTTAACCAACGATGATTGTAAGAATGATTACCTATTTCATTACCCATATTATACATTTCGATAATGGTATCGCTATAGTCATCTATTTTATTGCCTAGAACAAAAAATGTGGCATTACTATTATTTTGTTTTAAAGTTTCTAAAATTTCTTTAGTATATTTACTTGGCCCATCATCAAAAGTTAGGGCTACAACTGGTTTTTCGATATCGATATAATTAATATTTGGTTCAATATAATTGGTAACATTTTCTATATTTTTTTTAATATTTAAATTTTGTAATTTTTCAAAATAGGTAAGAGGAATATTTATTTCTAAAATATTGTTATTATTAGCTATGCTTTTTCCTTCAAAATAAATATTAACGTATTCACCACTAAAACTGAAATTTAAATTTTCATAATCAATATTAGCTATTTTAGAAATATCGATACTACTACTATATTTATCTACTAATAGATTACAAATTAAACTTTTAATATAATCTTTTTCATCATCTTCTAATATATCGGTAAATTTTATTTGTTTTTGTTTTTTTATATCATATACATAATTGAAAACTTCATTTAATACTAATGATTGATCAGTTGAACTAATATGCTTAAATAGGATAGTAGATATATAATGATTATCTAAATTATAATAAGTGTAATCGATATTTAGTTCGTGCTTTTTATCTAAATAACTAATAGTGTTATAATTCTTTAAAAAGGTATCATAAGTATTATTGACATATTTTTTTAATTCTTTATTTATTTTGACGATATTAGTAATGGGATAGTTTATCGCAATGACAGTATTAGTATTTTCTTCAATAATAGTTTTTATAGTGTAATCATAATTACTTTTTTTTGTACATGAACATATTAATAACAAGAAAATAATTGTTATAAATTTTTTCATTATACCACCTTAATTAATTATATTATTTCACTCAAAAAATAGAATTAAACAAACAAATGTTCTATAATAAAAATATTTGTAAAAAAATAGAAAAAATCAAAAAAATCAAAATTTAAAAAATAAGAAAAATTCAAAAAAATAAAAAAATATTTTTTTAAAGAAATTAGTTTACCCTTTAAAAATAAAGAAATAACTACTAGATAACATTTTTAAAAAATTAAAAAAACTAAAAAATGTAAATTTACATACTTTTTAATATTGAAAAATAAGGGTAAAAAAATAAATTTTGAAAAACTACAAAAACTTCGAAAATTTGTTTGACAATTGAACCATTTGATACTATAATAAAATTGTACAGTAGAGGGAGATAGTTATGTCAGTAATAGAAGAAGAAAGAAAAATAACTTTGAAAGTTATCAAAAGAGATGGAAAAAAAGTTGATTTTAATGGAACAAAGATTGCGATGGCTATTAAAAAAGCTTTCGATAAAATAGATAAAGCCGATGATGGAGAAGAAAACGGTAGTACTGGTTATACAGAAAAAGATATTAATACTATTTATAAAGCAGTTATTACAAAAATAGAAAAAGAATATCAAGATGCTGAAAAAATTAAAATTGAAACAATTCAGGATATGATAGAAGATACTTTAAAGAAAAAAGGTTATGATGATGTTTATGAAGAATTTTCTTCATATCGTGAAAGAAGAAATCAATCGAGACAATTATTTAGCGAAGAGAAAAAACTTCATAAATTTTTAAAAACAATTGAAGGTTTAGGTTTAAAATCAGCAACTGAAGAGGACAATAAAAGAGAAAATGCCAATGTCGATGGCGATACAGCTATGGGTACAATGCTTCAATATGGTAGTACAGTATCTAAAGAATTTGCTAAATCTTATTTGATGAAGAAAAAATTTGCTGAGGCTCATGATAATGGTGATATACATATTCATGATATGGATTTTCTTCCAATGGGAACTACAACTTGTATGCAGATAGATTTAAATAAATTGTTTAAAAATGGGTTTTCGACTGGTCATGGTCATTTAAGAGAACCAAATGATATTATGTCATATTCAGCATTAGCAGCAATTGCTATTCAATCTAATCAAAATGATCAACATGGTGGACAAAGTATTCCAGCCTTTGATTATTATATGGCACCAGGTGTATTAAAAACATTTAAAAAACAATTTAAACAAACAATTAGTGATTTGTTAGATTATACAGAATTTAATCAATTTATAAATATGGCTAGTGTTGCTAAAGAAATTGATAAATTAGATAGTATCGATTTCGATTTAAATATATTTGAACGCTTTATTAAAAATAGTGAAGAATTAGGACGTATGTTTAGAATTTCTTATGATAAAGCCTATATGAAAACTGATAGAATTACTTATCAGGCAATGGAAGCCTTTATCCATAATTTAAATACAATGCATTCAAGAGCAGGTGCACAAGTACCATTCTCATCAATTAACTTTGGTACTGATACATCTAGCGAAGGTAGAATGGTTACAAAAAATTATTTGTTAGCACTAGAAGCAGGCTTAGGTCATAGTGAAACACCAATTTTTCCAATATCTATCTTTAAGGTAAAAGAAGGTGTTAATTATAATTTAGATGATCCTAACTATGATTTATTTAAATTATCCTGCAAAGTTTCTGCTAAAAGATTGTTTCCTAACTTTTCATTTATTGATGCACCATATAATTTACAATATTATAAAGAAGGCGATTATACAACTGAGGTTGGTTATATGGGATGTCGTACTAGAGTTTTAGGAAATGTAGTTGATCCTGATAAAGCCGTAACACCAGGTCGTGGTAATTTATCTTTTACATCTATCAATTTACCACGTTTAGGAATAAAACATGGAATTGTTAGCAATGAGAAAGTTGATTTAGATGGATTCTTTAATGAATTATCTGATTTAATGGATTTAGTAAAAGATCAATTACTAGAAAGATTTGAAATTCAATGTAATCGTCATGTTTATAATTTTCCATTCTTATTAGGTCAAGGAATTTGGATGGATTCGGAAAAATTAAAAAGTACTGATCGTTTAAGAAGAGTTTTAAAACACGGTACACTTAGTATTGGTTTTATAGGACTTGCTGAATGTCTTAAAGCTTTAATTGGTAAACATCATGGTGAATCAGAAGAAGCTCAAAAATTAGGTAAAAAAATCATTAGTTTTATGAGAAGTAAAACTGATGAATATTCTAGTAAATATAATTTAAATTTTACTTTATTAGCAACACCTGCTGAAGGATTATCAGGAAGATTTGTTAATATCGATAAAGCAATTTATGGAAAAATAAAAGGAGTTACAGATAGAAATTATTATACTAATTCATTCCATATTCCAGTTTATTATAATATTACAATTGCTGAAAAAATTCATTTAGAAGCACCATATCATGCTTATACGAATGCTGGACATATTTCATATATTGAATTAGATGGCGATCCATCAGAAAATGTTGAAGTATTTGAAAAAATTATTCGTATTATGAAAGAAGAAGGCATTGGTTATGGCGCAATTAACCATCCAGTTGATCGTGATCCTGTGTGTGGTTATGTAGGTATTATTAAAGATGTTTGTCCACGTTGCGGTCGTCGTGAAGGCGAATCTGTTAGCGTTGATTTATTAAAGAATATTAATTGTTGTAAGTAATTTAGGAGGGGAAAATATGAAAGTTGAAGAAAAAAATGTTGTAACAAATGAAAGAGAAAAAAAAGTTGGTGAAGGAGTAGGATTCGAAAGAATTCGTCGTATTACTGGTTATTTAGTAGGTACAGTTGAACGTTTTAATAATGGTAAACGTGCTGAAGAACATGATCGTGTAAAACATTCATTAGGAAATATTTAATGAAAATTCGTTTAGCAGGCGAATTACAATCGGATAGTATTGTCGATGGTGAAGGACTTAGAACAGTTATTTGGACACAAGGATGTTCTCATAACTGTTTTGGTTGTCATAATCCAAATACTCATGATTTTAATGGTGGATTTGAAGTTGATGTCGAAGATTTAAAAAAACAAATTAAAAATCTTAAATATCAAGATGGTATTACTCTTTCAGGAGGAGATCCATTTTTTCAAATTCCAGCTTGTTTAGAAATTGCTAAATATTGTCATACTTTAGGATTGAATATATGGTGTTATACTGGTTATACTTTTGAACAATTGATGGAAATGTCTAATAAAAAACCTTTAATTTTAGATTTTTTAAAACAAATTGATGTTTTGATTGATGGGAGATTTGTTCTATCTCAAAAAAGTTTGAATGTTAAATTTAGAGGTTCTAAAAATCAAAGAGTTATAGATGTTCAAAAAAGTTTAAAGTTAGGTTATGTTTGTTCTATCCATAAATATGATGAAACTAGAGATTTTAATGAAATTTTTACACATAATCAAGAATTATATATTTAAT
>CANROQ010000011.1 GCA_947632295.1 uncultured Bacilli bacterium | reverse complement strand
AGGGGCTGGATTAGAACGTGTGGCTAGAGCAATATTACCTCTACCACCTCGACCACCATAAGCAACAATTACTTCTTCATCTTTTTTTGTTAAATCCGCAATAACTAAATTAGAATCGTAATCGGTGATTATTGTTCCAATTGGAACTTTAACAATCACATCTAAAGCATTAGCCCCAGTTTTTCCTTTACCTAAACCATTTTCACCTTTTTTACCTTTGATAACACGTCTATATCGTAAATCTAATAATGTATTTAAACCTTCATCAACCTTAAAAATGATATTGCTACCTCGACCACCATTACCACCATAAGGTCCTCCCATTTCAATATATTTTTCACGACGAAAAGCCATACAACCATTTCCACCATCACCAGCCATTAATTCAACTGTAACTTCATCAATAAACATATAATCACCTTTTTCTATACTTATTATACATTAAATTCATAACATTTGGTATCAATTTTAATTGTAAATATATTTAAAGAAAAAAAGATAACAAAAATTATCTTTTTAAACTATTAAAATTTCTTAATTTTAAAATTTTTGTACTATTATTTTTCTCTTTTGTATGAACATAAGTAAAATGTGTTTCTATATTTGACATTTTTTTAGAACTACTAAATTCTACTTTAAGTAAATCAATTAATTTATAATAATAATCATCTACTGGTAATTGATTTTGATTAAGTTTCTTTTTCTCTAAAAGCATTCTATATTTTACTAAATTATCTTTATCATCATTTTTAGTTTTTAAATTTTCTTCTACTACCTTTAATTCTTCATCAATTGTAGGATATTCATAATCAAAATTAAGTTCTAACAATTCATATAACTTTGCCTCATTACTTTTTAATAATCCATCTATAATAGAAATTAAATATGGATATAAATATTCATCATATGATATATTTACTATTTTTCTAAAATTTTTCGAATTATTTATTCGCCCATATTTTCCAGCAGAATACTCATAATAATTTCGCATTTCAAGAGATTTCTTATTTTTTATTTCTCTTTTCCACTTACTAATTTCATCCATATACTTTTCAATTTCATGATGTGTAATAATACTACATTTATCAATAATTTCTTTTCGCATGTCAGTCAATTCTTTAACATTTACCTTGACTACATATTTAATGACATAATCCTCTTCTTTAACAAAACAAGGTATAATAATTTCTTTCATAACGTCGCTTCTTTCTAAACCGATATTATATTATTAAAATATGAAAAAAGTCAACTATTTTTCTTTTTAAAAATAAATAATTTGCTAAAAACATAATTTAAAATTACAACTATTACTTGAACTAATATTTTCGCAAGTAAATTATTCATTTTTAATAAATCAACTAATACATACATAGTAGCCATATCTATTATTAATGATATAATTCTAAATTTTACAAACTGATAAATCTCTCTAAATAAATTATCACTTTTTTTAACCTTAAAAACAAATAATTTATTAGTTATATAAGCAAATGCAACAGCAAAAAACCACGATAAAACATTACTAATTTGATAATGAATTTGAAAAACACTAGTAAATAACCAATATGTTCCAATGCTGACAATTGTCGTACATCCACCCATAAACAAATAATTTATTATCTCTTCATACTGCTTATATTTTTTTATTCCAAACTGAACTAACTTATTCATAAATAATTATTCCTCACCATATTTTGTCAAATTTTCATATTTAAATATATGGCTAAAATAATCAGCAGCAAATTTTTGACTAACATAATATTTATAAATAATATAATTTTTCTTTTTATAATCATCTTCACTTATTTCTTCTAATTTATCTTTAACATTCTTAATTTCATTAGAATTATAATATTCACCAAAAAAATATAAATTATCATTATCTAAATAATTTTCTTCATAAAGTGTTGTTACAATATTATGGGTCATTTTATGATGAATATGTCCATACTCACCATTCTTATTATGCGTTACAATCATATCCCAATCTTTTAACTTTAAAATTTTAGAAATATCATTTGTAATATCATCATATACTAACTTCCAATTATCTCTTTCACCATTTGTTAAATCGGGATAGTTTAACATAATATACTTGTCATTAGTAGCTGACATAACATTTTTAAATTCTCTAACACGTTCAACATCTCTACCACAAGTAATGCAAACTACTAAGTAATCATCATCGATCAATTCAGAGCCACCAAAAATCATTTCGTCATCAGGGTGCGCCACAATCATGACTTTATTGATTCCATCTAAATCAACATCGAATTTATCAATATAAGGTGCATATTTAGTACTACCTGACTTAGCAGCATTATTACCAATCATTATGCTCATAGATACCATGAATGTTGCTAATAAAAAAATAATTCTTTTCATATAACCACCAATTACAATTATACTACAAAAATTATTTTTTTTCTTATTTTTTATTAATAAAATTAATTATTTCTTCCAATTTTCCATACTACCCAAGTCATAAACATTAACATAACCTAAATCTAATAGTTTATTTGCAGCATTTTTACTACGAGTACCACTCTTACAATAAACAATTATATTACTATTTTTGGCGTATTTTATATTTTCAATTTCATCTAAAGGAAGCGATATCGCACCTTCAATATGTTCACTTTCATATTCTTGAGTCGTTCGAACATCGATAATGTGAACTAAATGGTTAGCCATCAAATTTTGTGCCTTATCATAAGTAATTGTTTGATACATTCCAGCACATTCACAATTAGACGCTGATGCGCAATTACAAAGTCCATCTAAATTTTCATCGATTTGTTTATCGCAACTAGATATTAAAGGTAAGAATAATATTACAAAAAGTATTAATTTTTTCAAACTAATCACTCTTTCTAGCAGCTTTAAACATTTTCTTCCACAAGCCTTTAGAAGAATAATTTAAAATTCCAACTTTATAAATACGCATACCATATTTAATTAATAAATAATTAGTAACAACCATAACTAATATCGAAATAATCGTTTCCAAAATACCTATTTGACCTAAAATAAGTAACGAAGGAGCCAATATAGCCGAAATAAATGGAATAAAAGCGAATATTTTTATAAATAATGCTCCATCGAATATCGAAGCCATCGTCGCTAAATAATAACCAACTAAGGAAATAATCATGATTGGTGTTTGTAATTGTTGAAAATCTTCTGTATTAGTTGTCATAGATGCTAAAATACCTGCTAAAAGTGAATAAGCGACAAAAGTCAAAATCATTAAAATTAATATTAAAGGAATAATATAAATTAATTGATTACCTATATTGGAATTCATAATTTCATTTATGACGTTACTTATCTCAGAACCAAGTCCATTAGCAATTGAACTACCACCAATTAACTTTCTAACTAACATACCAATTATCGCATAACTCAAAAATAAAGCACCTTGAATTAAGACAAAAAGATTACCGGCAATAACTTTTGAGAAAAAGTGTGTTTTAGGTGAAACATTAGAAATAATTATTTCCATACCACGTGTCGTTTTTTCATCATTAACTTCGGCACCAATCATTTGAACTAAGAAAATAGATAACATAAAAAATGGCAAGATAATGATTGGAAATACTGTCATCATAATCATATTAGTATTTTCATCTTCAGATTTTTCATCTTCATTTAATATTTCTCTTTCAACATCAATTGGTTCATAAATTTTATTGAGTTCTTCAACTGTAATATTTGAATCTAAAATATTTAAACTAACTTTGGTATTATTTAAAGCATTCACAATAAGTTGATAATCGATAGCATCGATAAAACTTTGACTTATAACTTTGGCTTTTAAAGAACTATCAGCATCATCTTCAAGATGAACGACAATAACATCATTATCTTCATCGATAAAATCAGCAACTTTATCGATATCTTCCTCATATTTTGCTACCTCGAATGCACTACTATCAGAATCGACAATTTGCAAACTAGAAGATTCTAATTGTTCTTCTAAAATATCATAGGCTCTATTAGTATCATCTAAAATATAGATTTTTTGGGCATCATCAAAATCTCCACCGAAAAAAGTAATGATACTATCAACATTAATAATACCTACTACTACAATAGCCAAAATAATATTCGCAATTAAAAACCATTTAGTTTTAACCTTACGTTTTAAACTGACACCAATTAAATAATTTAATTTACTTTTCATAACTTTCACCAACTTTCGCTACGAAAATTTCATTTAATGATGGTTCTTCCACAACAAATTTCGTAATATTTTTATATTTACTAACGACTTTAAAAACATTTTCAACAATATCGTTGCTTTCAATCTTAACTTCCAATTCATCAGACTTTTCAATTACTTCTAAAACACCAGGAATTTTTTCTAAAACATTTTTTGGTATTTCACCTTTAATTAAAATATTTTTCTTACGATATTTTTCTTTGATATCACTGATATAACCATCAATTACTGCTTTACCTCTTAGCATTATGACAATTTTTTTACAAAATAATTCGACATGATTCATTTGATGTGATGAAAAAATTATCATACTACCATTTTCAGCCATCTCCAAAATAACTTGTTTAAATAATTCGATATTAAGTGGATCTAAACCAGAAAAAGGTTCATCTAAAATAAGTAATTTTGGATTATTGATAATAGCGGTAATAAATTGAATTTTTTGTTGATTGCCTTTGGATAATTCCTTTATCTTTTTATCTTTATATTCGCTAACACCAAATCTTGCAAGCAACTCATCTAATCTCGATAAAATTTGACTATCACTCATTCCTTTTAAAGTTCCATAGAATAAGCATTGCTCTTTTACAGTTAACTTAGTTAACAAACTTCTCTCTTCCGTTAAGAAACCAATTTGATCAGTTACACTATAATCAATTTTTTTACCATTTAAAGTAACTTCACCACTAGATGGTTCCAAAAGTCCCATAATCATTCTAAATGTCGTCGTTTTACCGGCACCATTTACTCCAAGTAGACCAAAAATTTCACCTGGTTTAACGGTAAACGATATATTATCTACGGCTTTAAAATCATCATAGTATTTTGTAATTTTATCTACTTTTAACATAAAAACCTCCTAAACTCCTTTAATTATACATCATAATAAAAACTATGACAATAATTATCACAGTTTATAACGCTTATTAAAACATTTTTTTAAGTATTACTCACTTATTTTTAAATAAATTCAGTTTTTCAACTTTTTTTATATAACATTCCGCACATAAAGAATCATATTTAATATTATGTGTATTATCAATTTCAACTTCTTCGCCACTTCTCACATAAACATTATTTATAACTCTAGCATTAAATCTAGCTTTTTTACCGCAAGAACAAATAGTAGCCATTTCTTCTAATTCATCGGATAATTCCATCAATCTTTTACTACCCTCAAATAGTTCGCTTTTAAAATTAGTACGCAAACCATAACAAATAACTGGAATATCTAACTCTTTAGTTATATGCCATAATTCCCAAACTTGTTTAGATGTTAAAAATTGTGCTTCATCTACTAAAATACAATTGGCTAGTTTAATTTGTTTTAAATATTGACTTTCACATAAACTTTCTTGTCTATCCAATAAAATATCGACATTTCTACTAATTCCAATTCGGGATATAATTTTATTTTCACCCTTAGTATCAACTGCTGATTTAATTAGTAAGACTTTTAAATTTTTTTCTTCATAATTATGAGCGACTTGCAATAATATAGCACTTTTTCCAGCATTCATTGCGCCATATCTAAAATATAATTTTGCCATTTTCACCTTCTCCTTTTTAAAGCATATTTTATATATATGTTATATGTTAGAAAAATTATTATAGGATACTTTTGTTTTAGATGTATCTTTAAATTTATACTGTAAAAATTGCAGTTATTACAAATATACCTTGATTTTTTTAGTAACTTCTATCTATCATAACAAATAAATTATAAGTTTTATTTTTACAATTGTCAAACAAAAAAAGATTCTTGGTAGAATCTATAAGTTACTTAATTTTTCCTTTACAAGTTTACTAACTAATCCCATATCTGCTTTACCTTTTAGACTAGGTGAAATCGAACCAATGATTTTTCCCATATCACGTTCAGATGTTGGATTGATTTTAGCGAAGGCTTCATCTATAACTTTAATTATTTCTTCTTCACTTAATTGTTCAGGCATATAGGTATTTAAAATTTCAATCTCATGTTTATTTTGATCTACTAAATCAGTGCGATTGGCCTTTTCAAATTCCACAATTGCTTCTTTTCTAGATTTAATTTGTTTAGCAATAATACTGATTACTTCATCATCAGATAATTGATGCTTTTTATTTAATTCTTCCATTTGAATAGCACCTTTTATCATTCTAATAACTGATAACTTATCTTTTTCTTGGGCTTTCATTGCTGCTTTTAAATCTTCTAATATTTGCTCTCTCATAGTTTTTTTCCTTTCCTTAATAAAAAGCCACGTTATGCGGCTCTATTATATTCTCTATTTCTCTTACGGCTATTTTTAATAGCTTCTTCTCTTGCTTTTCTACGTTTTACTCCTGGTTTTAAAAATCCTTCTTGTCTTTCTCTAATTTCTTTTTGGAGGCCACTTTTTGCATTTCTTTGTTTTAGTACACGAATTGCACCATCAACATTTCCATCATGGACAACAACTTTTGTCATTTAGTATCCCTCCCTTCTAAAACTAGTGTTATTATATCATTTAAGCGTTTATTTTTCAACAAATTTTTTAAAAAGAATTAAAAAAAAGAGAGTTTTTTCTCTCTTTTTAACAAATTTGACAATATAATCTAATATAAGTTCCAACTATTCTACCGGCTTTCGAAATTATTTCGATTAAAATTTGAAATAAAGGTACACAAAATAGACAAACGATTAAAGTTAAAAATATTGCGAATATTATTTTGAATTGTTTATTAGTCTTAATATTATTTAACATAAATTTCCTGATGCAATTCTTCTTATCGCATTACCCAAACTTCTACCTAAATCTAAAAGTGAATTAATGGCTCTTGCAAACGCATTAATTAATGTTCCATTAATACTACCACCATAAATTTCTAATAATTCTGCTCTTTTTAATTGAATCATATAATCATCCTTTCTAATTGTTGCACGCTAGTGGACGGACATAACCATCGATAACGCCTATTAAAAAAACAATGCCACCGCCAATTAATAGCCAAGTACCTATTCCTCCACCATTAATTGCTTTTAATTCTTTCTTATCTAATTCTTTCATTAATTCAAATCCTCCTTTATTTTTTCGTAAATTTCTTTAAACAATGTTGTCTTTTTTGTCTTGAAACTCAATATTATATATTTGTCATCACTCACATTAAAATTATCTACTTTAAAAGTAATATTATAATTATTATCACTGTTGTTTTGTTCAAAATTAACAAGTTTAAAATCATATTCTTTATTTTCAATTATCAGTTTATAATCATCTAATTCACTTAATGTTTTAAATGAAATATTGGTATTAAAATATATATCACTTCCTTGTAAAATAATAGTAGCAGCATATTTTTGCGACTTTGAATAATATATACAATTTCCTACAATAATAAAGATTAGTATAGTCATAATTATAATTACAGTAAATGAATAAAATTTAGAAGGGACTTTTCTTAACATATTAATCTCTTGATTTTTAAGGTCATTAATATCAAACACTTTTACATACATCCTTTTTTATTTTATGATTAGAAAATTCTATCAAACGATTAAATAAATCCATATTCTCCATACGATGTGATATAAAAATTATTGTTTTATCATGATATTTTGACAAAATATTTTTAAGAATTTTCCTTTCTAAACTAATATCTACTTGATTTAATCCTTCATCTACTATTAATATTTTAAAATCACGCATTAAGGCTCGTGCTAAAATAATTCTTTGTCTTTCGCCACCTGATAAATTAAAACCGTTTTCTTCTAATAAAAAATTATAACCAACATTTTTATCTTTAACGATTTCATCAACATAACACATTTTAGCCAATTCCGTAAATTTTTCATAATTATTTGTATTTTCTAAATCAATATTATTATACAAAGTATCCGTAAACAATGTTTCGTTTTGAGAAAGGTAGACTATATCTTTTTTTAGAGATTCTACTTTATAATCATTAATGTCGATATTATCGAGCATAATTTGATTACGATTACATTTATAATAACGCAACATTAGTTTCATTAGAGTACTTTTTCCACTACCACTATCACCAATAATCATAATTTTTTCACGTGGTTCTATCTTTAAATTTATTTTTTTTAATACATAGCTGCGGTCATCATAACTATAATTCAAATTTTTAAATTCGATTACACCATCGATATTTTTTGTAATATTTCCTTCTAAAGAATTTGCTTCAACAATTTCAAAAACACGTTTCAAAGATATATGTGCTTCTTTAAAAAGAATGCCAAATTCTAATATATTCTTAAATGGAAGTAAAAAATAAGAAAGCAAGGAATTAAAAAATAGTAAACTGCCAAGAGACATTTTTTCTTCGGCTATTAATAAACTGCCAATAAAAATAATAACTATAGAACCAATATCACAAATAAATTCTTTAATAAAATTTTGAATATTATATAAAATATCAAAATTGAAAATTCCATTTAAAAATTGTATAAACTTTCCTTCAAATTTATTCATGACTAAATTTTCTATACCTATTCCTTTGACACTTTCAAAGCCACTAATACTCTCAACCATATAAGAATTATATTCCGCTTTTTGTTGTTGAACTTTATCGATATGACGACTAAATATTGGAATAAATATTAATGATAGTAAAACATATAAGAAAAAGATAATGAGTGTAATAAAGAATAGATCTTTACTTATTAAAAAAAGTAAAACGCAAGATAGTAACGCTAGAGGTAAATCTACAAAAACAAAAATTATAACCTTACTTATCATTTCTCTAACTTTACCTAAATCATTAATTCGCGATGTAATTTCACCAGTTGTATGATTACGATAATAATTATACGGAAGCAAAATAATGCTTTTAAAAATACTATTTGTTAAAATTAACTCGGTCTTTTCATTCAAATAAACTAGTAACTGATTGCGAAAAAAATCTGATAACAACTTAAAAAAAGTAAAGGATGTGAATACTATAAAAATTATAATTAAATAACTTTTAGAACTAGTTAATATGAGCCCATCACCAATAAATTTAAAATAATATGAACTAGTAACGGAGTAAAATGCATACGCAATAGAAAGGAATATAATACTAGTAATTAATTTTTTATTTATGGATAAAGAAGAAATTAGGAATTTTAATGCCTTTTGTTCTTTAGTATATAAGGGGATTTTTTTAATGGGATACATGAATAAAAAGACATTATTCCAAATTTGTGAGAATTCAATATATGAAATTTTTTTGATTTTTTCGGCTGGATCAGCTATCGTCAATTTTTTATTTTTATAATCGATTTCATAAATAACTATATAATGATTATAGGTATTATCTATAGTAACATTGGCAATACACGGTAAAATCATATTTTGTTTATTTATATCATCGATTGTTGCTTTAAAACCTTTAGCAGAAAAACCAATTTGATTTAAAGCTTCAATTAAATGATAAGCAGTTGTGCCATTTTTAGTAGTCTTTGTCATTTCTTGTAACTGCCTAATGCTAATATAACCTTGATAATATTTTATAATCATTTGTAAACATGCTACACCACAATCTTTAAGACCAGTTTGTTTAACAAATGGATATTTTTTTAACATTATCTCACCTCCTTACTATAAACATACGACAAAAGAAATAATAATCCCTTTTAAAATTTAAAAAAAAATCAAAAAAATTTATTTTTTTTTGATTTTTCCTATTTATACAATATATTTCTACATTTTTATATTATGAATTTCCTCTAAATTATCTTCAACTTCCATTGGTCTTATCGCTTTTTTCATATTTTGATTAAATGTTATAAAGTTATCTATTTCTTTATGATTATCATCCTTAAAACATTTACTAGATGGTATTTCTCTTTCAAATAATCCAGCCATTTGTTGATATGTTCCATTATTTAAACTAATTTTTTCTAATTCTAAAAGTGTTTGGGCCAAATTACTACTATTTTGATTATAATAATTAAAATTCATATCAGGTATAATTTTATCCATAAGTCCAGCATTTTCTAATACTTTAGTAATTAAATTTTCATCATTAGTAAAATACGACTTAAACATTATATCATTACCAATCATATTCGCAATCAAATTAGTCATGATAACTTCATCCGTATGATATTCTATATCGCTATCATTACCAACTAAATTATTCGCTAAAATCTCACGATAACCAGTATTAAGAGCAACTAAATTTTTATCTTTATTAAAACCAACCATATTATCTTTAGCAGTAATCATATCCAAAGTTGCACACATCATAATATGTTTCATATCATAATCTTTTTGTAATTCTTCCATATTTAAAATAAGTGTATTATTAACTGGATTATAATTAGAAATTTCCTTATAAGCATACTTACTACCTGACGTTATATTTAAACCACCTAATCGGTCTTGTAAATTTTGCAAATCAACATTAGGAAATTTAGAATTAAAAATATTTACTAATTCCATAAGATTATCTTTAACTTCAGTACTAATATTGTTATTTTTATTAAGACTTTCTCTAATATGGTTCATATCAATCATACTCTCACCGTAATAATTGTATCATAAAAAAATTAAAAAAAAAAGTCTATACTGCACTTTTTTCAAAATTGTGTTTTATAAAAATACTTGTCTTGCCATCAATAATTTTTTCAATTATTTGATTTTCCACGGTATCTTTTATGATTTTATCAATTTTTCTTGCTCCAAATTCTTCAAAATTTGCTTCTTTAACAATATCATCGACTAAATTTTTAGAAAATCTTAATTTGATATTTTTTCGCGCATATTTTTCTTTTAAATGATCTAATTTTTTTAAAGTAATCGTATAAATATTATCATAAGTTAGTTTATTAAAAATTATGGTATTATCAATTCTATTTATAAAAGGAAGTGAAAAATACTCTTTCAATTTAGTTAAAACGACATCGTTATTTGATTTATTAAAACCTATTTCAATATCATTAAAACCTATATTAGATGTCATAATAATTGTTACATTATCAAATCTAACGACTCTACCAGCCGAATCTTTAATTTTACCATCATCTAAAATTTGAAAAAATAAATTGATAATACTAGGTGCCGCTTTTTCTATTTCATCTAATATTAAAACAGAATATGGCTTATTACGAATTGCTTCTAAAACATTTTTATTATCGGAATATCCTACATAGCCTGGAGGTGCACCAATAATTTTACTGATGGAATGGCTCTCTGAATATTCGCCCATATCTAATTTGATAACATTTTCAACCCCTACTAAATTTTCACCAAATGTTTTCGCCAAATTAGTTTTACCAACACCAGTTGGACCACAAAAAAGCATTGCATAGCATCTATTTTCATCATTGAAGCCCAATTTAATTCTTTTGGCAATTTTTAGAGCACTTTCAATAGCGTGAGTCTGACCAATTATACTATTTTTAAGATCACTTTCTAAATGCTCAATAGCTGAAATATTGTCACTTAATAACTCATAAACAGGTATTTTCGTTTTGATATTTATAACTTTAGCCACATCTTCCTTAGTAACAATATTATATTTGTCTTTTTTATAAAGTGTTAATTCTAATTTATTGATTTTATCCATCAAGATATTTTCTTTTTCTTTATAAATAGCAGCCTCATCAAATTTACTATCGATGATAGCCTTATTTTTTTGCTTTAAAATTTCTTGTAATTCTTTATTTAAACTATTATATTTTTTAAATTCTCTGCTTTCAGTTAGACTGACTTTAGCGGCAACTTCATCAAGTAAATCGATAGCCTTATCAGGTTGATTTCTATCATAAATATATTTTTCGGATAAATCAATAATTAAATCTATGATTTCTTCGCTAATTTCAACTAAATGAAATTTTTCGTAAATACCTTTTAGTTTCATTAAAATATCTTTAACTGTTTGCCGATTTGGTATTTCAACTAAAACTTTTTGAAAACGACGTTCTAATGCCCCATCAGTTTCAATAAATTTTTTATATTCATCGATAGTTGTTGCACCAATACATCTTAATTTACCACGTGCTAAAGCCGGCTTAAAAATATTTGAAGCATCGATTGCTCCTTCGGCTCCACCTGCTCCAACTAAAGTATGTATTTCATCAATAAAAAGAATTATATCATCATTTTCTTCAATTTCTTTTAAAATTTTACGAATTCTTTCTTCAAATTCGCCACGATATTTTGTACCTGCAACAGTAGTTGCCATATCTAAACTAATAATACGCTTATTTTTTAAAGATAGAGGTACATCGCCACTTGCAATCATTTTACTCAATTCTTCAACAATGGCAGTCTTGCCAACCCCGGCTTCACCTATTAATAATGGATTATTTTTAGTACGACGTGAAAGTATTTCTAAAACTCTTTTTATTTCTTGATCACGACCTATGACAGGATCTAACTCACCATTTAAAGCTTTTTTCGTTAAATCGATTCCTAATTCTTCGATTAATAATTTTTTATTTTTTTTCATTTTATTATGATTAACTAATTTATAAGAAAATTCACTATA
>CANROQ010000010.1 GCA_947632295.1 uncultured Bacilli bacterium | reverse complement strand
GATAATTCAAAAAATATTTATCTTTCATCAGTTATAAAAAATATGCTTAAAAATATTTTATATATTTATTTCTAGATATTTTTGATAGTACAAATATATTTAGAGTAAATATTAATTACTAAAAAAAATAAAATAGTGTTACTATGAATACTATTTTATTTTGTCATAAATTCACAATTTATATTATCTTTAAGTAAATTTTTAAATTTTTTAGCATCCTCATAATTACCTACAATTAATCCATAATGAATAGGAATAACAATTTTTGGATTAATTGTATTTATTAAATTAGCTGCTTCTTTATAATCCATTGTATATGTTCCCCCAATAGGCACAAATGCTACATCACATTTTACTTGTGTATTTTCGCAAGTTATATCAGTATCTCCAGCTATATAATATTTTACATTATTTAGTTCAATTAGATAACCTACCCAATTATTTTCTTTAGGATGAAATTTTTTATTTATATTATATGCTGGTATAGTTGAAAATTTTATATTTTTGTAATTATAATCTTGATTTGGAATAACATTAATTATATTTGAATCTAAAAATCCTATTTTTTTTACTGATTGATATAAATCTATTGGTACAATTATAGTTGTATCATTTTTTTTGATTTTATTTATATCTTCTTCAGAATAATGATCATAGTGACTATGTGTTATAAAAATTACATTTGCATCATTAGTATTTTTTTCAATTTTATAAGGGTCTATATAAATTATAGTATTATTTTTGTCAATTTTTATTGTACTATGTCCTAACCAATAGATATTTTCTAACAATATAATCACCTCTAGCAAATATATTTTATTTTTTCTCTTTTAATAAATCACGAATTTCTTCTAAAAGAATAACTTCATCACTCTTTTTAGGTTTTTCTTCTACTTTTTGTTCTTTTGATTTAAATTTTTCAAATAATTTTATCATCATAAAAATACAAAATGCTATTATTAAGAAATCAACAATAGATTGAATAAATGCTCCATATGCAATAGTAGCATCTTTTATTTTAAAACTTAAACTACTAAAATTTAGACCTCCTAAAATAGTACCAATTAATGGCATTAAAATGTCGTTTACTAGGCTGGTTACTATTTTGCCAAATGCACCACCGATAATAACACCAACAGCCATATCGACTACATTTCCTCTAGAAATAAATGTTTTAAATTCATTAACCCCTTTTGCCAATTCTTTTGTTATGTGTTTATCATTTTTCTTTGTCATAAAACTTACTCCTTAATTATTATAAAAAGAAATATACAAAATGTATATTTTCTTTATTCATCTTTCTTTTGTATTTTAAATATTACTTGATACATATCTTCAAAATCATATTCTTCGCATTCGATTGCATAACCAAATTTTTCAATAGTATCTGAACAATTTCTAATTGTATTGATTATTGTTTTTAAATCAACTTTAGATTCTACATCACCGTCATTAGTTTTTGTTTGAACAATTTCTTCTTTTCTAATTGATTCAGCTAAATTATTATCTGCTGGATAATTAATTGTTTTTGGAATATCATCTATTTCTTCAATACTATCTTGCATATCAAAATTATTTGGATCGACATTTTCTACTTTAGCAGGTTCAAATGTATCAGTAGTATTTACTTCTTCTTCAAAATTAAATGGTGTTGGTTGCGCAAAAATATCATTTATATCATTATTTTTTTCTTCAATATTTGGAATTTGCTCTATTTTGCTAGCATCAACATTTTCAACAGGATTTAAAAATTGATTTAAAGTATTAGTATTTTCTATATTTGGTGTAAAATTAAATACTTCCTCATTTGAATTATCATTTTCATTATTATTTTCTTCCGTTGTATCTTCTGGGGCAATCATAGTAAAAAATTTATTTTGTGAAATAGGTTCTTCCATTTCTTGTTTTATATCTTCATTTGATTGCTCAAAACTTGTTTTAGCATTACTATCTCCATTTTGTGACATTAATAAATTATCTATATCTGCCAATGGTTTTTCTACATAAATATCTTTGGCATTTTTTTCGATATTATCTACATCAACAAATCCAGGATTTACTTGATTAGGAAAATTATTTAACATTTTATCTATCTCATTTAAATCTTGGGTATTATTGTACATTTGTGGCATTTTATTTATATCATCTTCCATTTCTTCTATTATTGGACTTGTAGGAATATCAAACTTTGTAAAATTTTGTGGTTTTGATACTACATTTGTATAATTTTGAACAGGTTGTTCAAAATTAACTTCAGGAATATCAGTTATTTCTTCAACAGGAATATTTGAATTTGATTGTGGATTATTATCTACATTTAAAAAATCAATTAAATCTGAATCTTTTGTATTATTATTTGAAAAAGAATTAACAACTTGATCATTTGGATTAATAAATTCTATAGCACTTGAACTTTGAATAGCTGGTTCTTCAACTTGAACACTATTATTCATAAAAATACTTGGAATTTCTACTGTTGATGAATTTTCTTGTTCAGTTTTTCCTGTTAATATGTTAGTTATTAATTCATCAGTTTTTTTAACTGTTAATCTTTCAGTAATAATACGGTTTAATATTTCTCTTTGTTTTTGCTTACTATCAAGTTTTAATAATGATCTTGCATGACGTTCTGATATTTTTTCATCCAATAATGCTTCTTGAACATCATCATCTAGATTTAATAATCTTAATTTGTTACTAATTGTCGATTGATTTTTACCTAATTTTTCCGCTAATTGTTCTTGAGTTAAATATCCCATATCTAAAATTCGGCGATAAGATACGGCTTCTTCAATTGGTGTTAAGTCTTGACGTTGAACATTTTCAATTAAAGCAACTTCAGCACTATCTTTATCATTTAAATCAGATATAATGGCAGGAATTGTTTTTTTACCTGCTAATAAACTAGCTTTATATCTTCTTTCTCCAGCAATTATTTCATATTTATCAGCTATTCTTCTAACTAAGATAGGTTGAATAACACCATGTTCTTTGATTGATTCAGCTAATTCAGTAATTGCTTGTTCTGGATATTTTATTCTAGGTTGAAATCTATTAGGTAAAATATCATCTAATTCAAGTTCTACAACTATTTTTTCGTGGGTCATTTGTAATTCTCCTTCCACTTCTATTTTTTCTATATATTATAATACTATATTTTGGGAAATATTTCAATTATTTTTTAGATATTTTTCAAAAAAAAGCCATTACAAAGGCTTTTTCTTTATTTGAGCATAGTCACGAGGATATTTTTTATTTGTTTTTCCTGTTTTTTCAAACTTAAGTATTGTTCTAACACTTTCTTCATAAGGTAATAAAAATTCAACCTTATCTACTAACTCACATTTTAATTCTTTTTTAGCGTTATTGATTTCTAATATTTCCCGGGAAATATTTGCTTTTAAAGGTATAAAATATTTCCCATTCTTGACTAATGGTAGACAATACTCTAACAAAATATTTAACGGTGCTAAAGCTCTAGCAGTGACAACATCGTATTTTTCTCTTGTATTTTTACCATATTCTTCAATTCTCGAATGTAAAGTTTCGATATTTTCTAAATTTAATTTTTTTATTACATCATTTAAAAAATTAATACGCTTATTTAATGAATCAACTAAAGTTACATGAATTTTGGGAAATAATATTTTTATAACTAATCCTGGAAACCCAGCGCCTGTTCCTACATCACATAAGTTTTCAACTGTATTTAAATCAATAATTTTATTAATAGTTAAACTATCATAAAAATGTTTTAAATAAACTTGGTCTTTTTCAGTAATACTTGTTAGATTTATTTTTTCATTATATTCTACTAATAATTCATAATATTCTTCTAATTGTTGTAATTGTGTTTTTGAAATTTCAATATTTATTTTTTTTAATTCTAAAATAAAATCATTTATGTTCATAGTTATATTCCTTCTTTAAATAAATCATTAATATAGAAATATCGACTGGATTTACTCCACTAATTCTTAAGGCTTGACCTATAGAAATAGGTTTTACTTCTTTTAATTTTTGACGTGCTTCACTCGCTAAATTATGTATTTTATCATAATCAATATCACTAGGAATTTTTTTATTTTCTAAATCTAACATTTTTTCAACTTCACGATTAGCCTTTTTTATATAACCTTCATATTTAATATTTATTTCAACTTGTTCTAAAACCTCATCACTATAATCAATATCAATAAATTCTTTTATATTATTCATAGTAATTTCCGGTCTTTTTAATAAATCATATAACGTAATTCCATCTTTAATTGGTGTTGAATTTATTTTTATTAAATATTCATTTATTTCTTCTTTTGGCGTTATTTTATTTTCTTTTAATTTATTTGTTAAATCATTTATTTCTTTTTCTTTTTGTAATAATTTTTTATATCTATTTTCATCTATTAAGCCAATTTCATAACCAATTTTTCTTAATCTTAAATCAGCATTATCGTGACGCAATAATAAGCGATATTCAGCACGTGATGTAAGTAATCTATATGGATCTCTTACTCCTTTAGTAATTAAATCATCGATAAGTACGCCAATATAGGCTTCATTTCGTTTTAAAATTAATTGTTCTTTTCCTTCTAATTTTAAAGAAGCATTAATACCCGCAATTAAACCTTGACATGCTGCTTCTTCATAACCACTAGTTCCATTTATTTGACCAGCAGTATATAAATTTTCAATAATTTTTGTTTCAAGTGATGGTTTTAATTGTAATGCATCGATTGCATCATATTCGATTGCATAAGCATATTTTAAAATTTTTGCATTTTCTAAACCAGGTAGACTATGAACCATTTGCTCTTGAATATCATATGGCATACTTGTCGAAAATCCTTGTAGATATATGTCATCATAATATAAACTTTCAGGTTCTAAAAATAATTGATGTCTTTCTTTATCAGCAAAACGGACAATCTTATCTTCAATCGATGGACAATATCGTGGACCAACACCAGTTATATCGTTAAGTCCACCATACATACTAGATTTATGTAAATTTTCTTTAATTATTTTATGAGTTAATGGTGTTGTATATATCAAATGACATGGTACTTGTTCTTCTATTTTATATAGTGGTTTTGTATCAAAACTAAATGTGTGATAATAATTATCTCCATATTCTATTTTTGTTTTTGAAAAATCAATCGAATTTTTATCAATTCGTTGTGGAGTTCCAGTCTTCAATCTTATTATTTTAAAACCTAATTTTTTTAAATTATCACTTAAATGTTGGCTTGGTCTTTCACCATGTGGACCTTCTCTTCTTCTAGTATCACCAACCATGATATCGGCTTTTAAGTAAGTTCCCGTCGTCAAAATAACTGCTTTACTTAATATTTTTTCATTATTTTCTAAAATAACTCCTTTAATTTTATTATCTTCAATAATTAAATCTTCTACTAAAGATTCTTTTATATCTAAATTTTTTTGGTTATTTAATGTTTCTTTCATATTTTTAGGATAAGTTATTTTATCGGCTTGACATCTTAAGGCTTGAACTGCAGGACCTTTAGTATTATTTAACATTTTTATTTGAATATGTGATTTATCGGCATTGATACCCATTTCGCCACCTAAAGCATCTATTTCTCTAACGACAATTCCTTTAGCAGAACCACCTATCGATGGATTACAAGGCATATCAGCGATATTTTTAATATTTCCTGTTATTAATAATGTTTTGTGATTTTTTCTTGAACACGCCAAAGCGGCTTCACAACCGGCATGACCTCCACCAACAACAATTACATCATAATTCATATAAACCACACATTCCTTTCACTTCGTTCAAGGCACACATAGTCATGAAAGCTTCAATTTATTTTCAGACTAAACACCTTCTTGACTTTTTTATTATACTATTTTGCAAAAAAAAAAGAAATATAATTATTTCTACTTGTAAATATTTTTTATAATTATATTTATTTTCCTAAGCAAAATTGACTAAATAATTGATTAATTAATTCATCTTGATATGTTTCACCAATTATTTCACCCAATAAATTCCAAATTTTCTTTATATCAATTTCAATCATATCAATTGGCAAATTATTTTCAATACCACTATATACATTTTGTATTAATTTTAAACATTCTTTTAGCAAAGATATACTTCGAGAATTAGTTAAAAAATTATAATCATCCTGCTCTATTAAATCTAAATTAAACATTTTTTTGATTTCTTCTTTTAATTTATCAATTCCTATATTATTCGTGATATTCATATAAATTAAATGTTCTTTATTTGTTATTTTTTCGATAGATAATTTATTTTCTAAATCAATTTTATTAATTATTATTATATGGTTTTTGTTTTTTATTTGTTCTAATATTTCTATATCTTCATCAGTTATTTCTTCATTATTATTAAGCATATAAATAATTAAATTAGCCTGATTAATTAAATCATAACTTTTTTTTACTCCGATTTGTTCAACTATATCATTTGTTTTTCTAATACCGGCTGTATCGATTAAATTTAAAAGAATACCATCTATTAAGATTTGTCCTTCAACAATATCACGAGTTGTTCCAGCAATATCTGTGACAATTGCTTTATCTTCTTCTAATAAATTATTTAATAAACTACTCTTTCCAACATTTGGTTTTCCTATTATTATAGTTTTTATTCCTTCTTTTATTATTTGTCCGTTTTCACTTTTTTCAAGTATATTTTTAATATCAGTTTCTATTTCTTTTGTTTTTGGTAAAATCATCTCATTAGTAATTACTTCGATATCTTCATATTCTGGATAATCGATATTAACTTCAATATTAGCCAAAATTTCTAATATTTTTTGACGGAGATTTTTTATCATATTTGATGTATTACCACTTAATTGATTGATTGCTAAATTTCTAGATTTATCACTTTTAGCATTTATTAAATCACTAATAGCCTCTGCTTCTAGTAAATCGATTCTTCCATTTAAAAATGCTCTTTTTGTAAATTCTCCAGGTTCTGCTAGGCGGCAACCATTTAAAAGTAGTAATTCTAAAATTTTTTTAGTTGTCGCAATGCCACCATGACAATTTATTTCTACAACATTTTCTTTAGTAAAAGTTTTAGGTGCACGCATTATACTTACTAATACTTCATCGATTATTTTATCATTATCGACAATATATCCATAATTAATAGTATGACTATCAACAAAATTTAAATTCTTTCCTTTAAATATATTATTTACTATTTTAATTGATTCATCTCCACTGACGCGAATAATCGATATTGCCCCTACTCCTAATGATGTTGAAATTGCGGCTATTGTATCATTCATTTTTACACCTCAAATCAATCTATATTTTTGAATATTCCTATATATCGTGGTAAATTTTTTATATCTTTAAAGATTTCCATTGAAACATATTTATCAACACAAGTTATAACCCATGTTTCTTTATATCTTGGTGGTCTTATATTAAGTGGGAACATATGCTTTTTTATTATATCTTCTACTCTTTTGTTCATTAATTCAGGAAAATGTATTTTAGAATTTTCTAAAGCTTCTCCAGCATGGGCAAAACCATGTTTTTTAAAAAATGGTCTTGGATCTTTTTTTTCTTGCCATGGATGATAATAAAAATCATGTAACAATCCACCAATCGCTGCACTTCTATAATCAAATTTAAATCTTTTAGCTATACGATAAGATAATATTGATACTGCTAAACAATGATCATAAACAGTTCTATTGCCATGATGACGAAATTCTTTTCTTCTAATAAATTCTGGGTGATTTATTATTTTTTCAACAATATTATAATATTCGGCATCTTTTTTTAAATATTTTTCTATTTTCATTTTATGTTCACCATACCTATTCTATATTAAATTAATTTTTTAGTCAATTAAAAAAAGAAAACTAATTTTTAATTTTCTTTATATTTTATTACTACATAACGATTTGGTTCTTCTCCTATACTTTCAGTTGATAGATTTTCATATTTACTTATATAGTTATGAACTATCATTCTTTCATATGAATTCATTGGATCTAATTTTACATCTACTTTTGTTTGAAGCACTTCTTTAGCAAGATTTTTTATTTCTTTTTCTAATAACGAAATCTTTTTAGCCTTATAATTTGAAGCATCAATATTTATTTTAGCATGATTATTTGTTATTTTCTTTACAATATTTCTTACAATAGTTTGAATGGCATCTAAATTTTTTCCTTCTTTTCCAATTAATATAGCATTATTATCAGATACTAAAATTACATCAAAAGTATTATCATTTTCTTTAATTTCACAATTTATTTCAATGTTCATATAATGTGCTAAAGTTTTAAAAAATTCTTTTAAATATTCTTTTATATCTTTTTTTAAAACAATTTTAGCAGTTGTTTTTTTACCCTTAAATAAACTATTTTTTTCATCATATTCAGTTACGATAATATCTTTTTCTTCTATATTGTGTTCATTTAAGCAATTTTGAATTATTTCTTCTAAATTTTTTCCTTCATATTCTAATTTTTCGCACATTTTTCTTTACCTCTCTTTACAAGTAAATTTTGAATTATTGTGAATGTACTATTTGCTATCCAATATAATTCTATTCCTGCAGACATTGTTATAGATGCAATACCAATGAAAATAATTGAAAAATTACTCATCATTTTCATTTGTTTTTCAGCCTCTGGTGCCATCGATGCACTACTATTCAATTTAAATGAAAAATATGTAGCAAGAGAAACTAATATTATTAAAATTATATAGTAAAATTTGCCATTTTGCATTCCTATCATTGGACTAGTACCTAATTGTAATCCTAAAAAGTTTTCCTCAAAAATTGCAGGTAAACGATTCATCGCTTCAAAGAAAGCAAAGAATAAAGGAATTTGAATTAATGAAAATATGCAACCAGTCATTGGATTAATATCATATTTTTTATATATCATAAGCATTTCTTGACTTTTTCGCATCATTTCTTCTTGACTTGTTTTATTAGTATATTTTTTTTCTAATCTCTCTAATTCTGGTTGAGCTTTTTTCATATTTTCTGATTGCATAGCTGTTTTTTTCGTAATTGGATATAGTATTAATCTAATTAAAATAGTAATTATTATTACTGATAAACCATAATTTTTTACTAATTGACCTAATTTGATAATCAATATAGCCAATGGTTTTACAAATATAGTCGTCCAAATACCATCATATTTAGTATTGTTTAAACTTAATTTTGTACATTTTGGTAATTCACTAAGATTATATTCATATTTTTCATAAGTTTCAATTGTTTCTTTAGCTTCAGGTTGACATAATATATTAGACGCTAAATTTTGTCCAGTCAATTCATTTTTAACAACTTTCTTATTATCATCTTTTAAATATTTAGTACATCCTGTTAAACTAAAAATCATAAATGTTACTATCAATATTTTTACAAACTTATTCTTCACTCTCATTCTCCTTTATTATATTATATTTTTTAAGAATTTCATTTAATAATTTTTGCATTGATAAAAAATCTAAATTTAAAAACTCTTTCCTTACCATTATAATACAATTAAAGTTATTTTCATAGTTATTTTTATCAAGAATATTTTTTATTTGCCTTTTTACTTTGTTTCTAACGACGGCTTTTCCAATTTTTTTACTGATTGAAAATCCAAAACGATAACGATCAGTTTTTAATTTTTCAACAAATACTAAAACTTCTTTTGTTTTATATGGTTTTATATTTTTTATTATTCTATTATATTCATCATTACTTTTAATTATATTTATTTTTTTCATATATCCCTCTTATAGTAAAAAACCACTAATTTTTTTAGTGGCTTATTTTAATGTGATAATACTTTACGACCTTTTCTTCTTCTACTATTTATGATTTTTGTTTGCATTCTTGCTAAAAAACCTTGTTTTTTACTTCTTCTACGATTATTTGGTTGATATGTTCTTTTCATTTTTACACCTCCTGAATTTAAAAATTTTTCCGTTGCTTTTTCAATTATATATATTTATTTAGCATTTGTCAAATAAAAATTATCATTTGCACAATTTTGTGCAAAAAGTTTTAAACTTACAATTTTTATGTTAATATTTTTTCAACATAGTTGTTGATAAATTTATTTATATTTTTTATATTTTATTTTTTTGCTGTTGAAAATTTGTTGAAATTTATTTTTTTATGTTCAAAACTATTTATTTTTTTTCTAAAATGGTTTAAAATATGTAGATAAGTTGGAAGTAGAGGTGTAGGATGTGGATTTAAAAAATATTTGGGAAGAAGCATTAAAAAAGTTTAAAGAAAATTTATCATCAATTGTATTTGAAACGTGGTTTTTAGAAACTGAGTTATTTGAATTAAATAATAATGTAGCAAAAATAAAAGTTCCAACACATGTGCATAAAAAATATTTAAAAGAAAATTATAATGATTTAGTAGCTGAAGTTTTTAATGAAATAGCTGGTTCTAATTTTAAATTTGAATATTTTACTGAAGAAGAAATTGAAGAAAATATTAAAATTAATACCGATGAAGTAGGGGTACCAGCCTTTAATTTTCAATCTAATTTAAATCCACAATATACTTTTGATAATTTTATTGTTGGGAAATCAAATAAATTTGCACGTCTTTCAGCTTTTGCCGTGGCTGAAAAACCTGGTATAATGTATAATCCTTTATTTTTATATGGCAATAGTGGGCTAGGGAAGACACATTTAATGCACGCCATTGGTAATTATATTGTTCAAAATAGTAAGAAAAAAGTTTTATATATAACAAGTGATGATTTTATAAATGACTTTGTCGATTTACATCGAAAAAATGAAGGTAATAATATCGATGATGTGCAAAACTTTAAAAAGAAATACCGTGATATCGATGTATTGATGATCGACGATATACAATATTTACAAGTTGCTGATAAATCACAAGAAGCATTTTTCCATACTTTCAATGAATTATATGCGAATAATAAACAAATTATAATTTCTTCAGATAGATCACCAGATGATTTAAAAAGGCTAGAGGATAGGTTAAAAACTCGTTTTAATTGGGGACTTACAGCCGATATTTTACCACCTGATTTTGATCTTCGAATGCAAATAATTAATAAAAAGATTGAAAGTAATTTTATGCAAAATGAATTTCCTGAAGATGTAAAAGAATATATTGCTAGCAATTGTTCATCTGATATTCGAAAATTAGAAGGAGCAATCACTAGAGTTACGGCTTATGCTGCAACAATGAATGAGCAAAATATTACTTTAGATGTAGCAATCGAAGCCTTAAAAGATTTTTTCTCCAAAACTATTATTTCTAAAAACAAAATGGATTTAGTACAACAAATAGTTTCTCAACACTATAACGTATCAATTGAAGATTTAAAAAGTAAAAAAAGAATGGCTAATATTGCGCTAGCACGACAAATCGCTATGTATTTATGTAGAGTAGTGTTAGAAGAATCTTTACCTAAAATAGGTGTAGAATTTGGTGGAAAAAATCATACAACGGTTATGCATTCAGTTGAAAAAATAAAAAAAGAAATTGCTAAAAATAAAAATTTTGAAATAGAAATAAACAAGTTAATTGAACAAATTAAATAGTTTTGAACATAAAAATTTTTATAAAAGATTATTATTTACAATGTAATTTTAAAGTTATGCACATTATGAACACTAATAATATCAATAATTTATAAAATAAAATATATAAAAGGTGAGGTTTATGAAATTAAAAATTAAAAAAAATATTTTGATGGAACATTTAAATTATGTAATTAAAGGAATATCTAGTAAGAATTTAATACCAATTTTAAATTGTATAAAATTTGATTTAACTGATGATGGTTTATACATGATGAGTACTGATAATGAAATTGCTATAAAAACATTTATTAGTAAAAATGAAATAGAAGAGATTGAAGAATGTGGGGAAATAGTTGTTTCTGGTAAATATATTTTTGAAATTGTCAAAAAATTACCTAATACAATTGTTAATATCGAAGAATTAGTTGATTCTAAATTATATATATATACGGAAAATACTTCTTGTAATTTAAATTGTAACAATGTCAATGATTTTCCAAATTTAGAATTAGAAAATAGTTTAAATCCTGTTTTAATTAGTAAAAAATTATTTAAAACAATTATTAATCAAACAGTTTTTGCAACTTCAAATCAAGAATCAAGACCTGTTTTAACTGGAATAAATTTAAAAATTGATGATAATATATTAGAATGTACTGCTACAGATTCATATCGTTTATCTAAAAAAATAGTTACACTAAATACTAAAGTAGAGAATAGTATTAATATTTTAATACCGACTAGAAATTTAAATGAATTAGTAAAATTATTTAATGATGAAGAAGATAATATTGAATTACACATATTTAACAATAAAATAATTTTTAAATTTGGTAATATAATTTTTATGTCACGACTTATAAATGGAACTTATCCTGATACATCTAAATTAATTCCAACAGAATTTGAATTAAAAATTAAAGTCAATTTAGAAGATTTCTATGCTTCATTAGATCGTGCTTCATTATTGACAAATGAAGATGATAAAAATACAATTAAATTAGAAAGTTTTGATGATAAGATAAAAATATTTTCAAATATTCCAGAAATTGGAAATGTTGAAGAAACAATTGCTGCTTCTTGTAATAATTCAAAAAATATTAAAATAGCGTTTAGCTCAAAATATATGATGGAAGCATTAAAAGCATTTGATTGTAAAGATATCGAATTAAAATTTAATGGTGAGGTAAAACCAATAGTTATAACAGATGTCGATAATGAAAATTTAATTGAATTAATATTACCAATAAGAACATATTAGAAGAAAAAATAGTACAATTTTCTTCTTTTTTTGACAAAATTAGAACAAATTCGACAAAATTTTGTGATATAAGAAGGGAAATTTGATATTTTTTTCGAAAAATATCTATAGGAGGTGATAATTTTGTTAGAAGAATATGAAATTACAAAAAATACATTGGCAATTATTCCAATTGATTCTAAAAGAAGCGAAGTTTATGAATATGAAGAAACATATGTAATAAATAAAAATTCAACTAAAATAATTGATGATAGTTGTAAATTTTTTGGCAGTTCATTAAATGGGCGTCATGAAGGAACGAAAAACTTAATCGGTGTTACACATAAATCACCAATTATCGTTGAAGAAACAAATTCGATGATTTTTTTCCCAACTAATTCACCAAGAATAGCACATTGTAG
>CANROQ010000009.1 GCA_947632295.1 uncultured Bacilli bacterium | reverse complement strand
TAGACATTTAATAGTACAACCATTTTGACTCAAATAATTACATAAACCTTTTTTATATTGATAACAACACCCATTATCCGGATGAATTGATTTACCTAAACGATTAGCAATACAGGTTCCATCTTTAAAATCACAATAATTATTATCGGTAAATTGTCTTTTAGCGTAATCATAAATATAGTCATATATCAAACTATATTTTTTTTCGATATCTTGCTCATTTAAAATATTTTGAACTTCGCGATTTAATTTCATATATCACCTATTCTAATTCAAAAGCACCAGTATATAGTTGATAATATTTTCCTTTTTGTGCCAACAAGCTTTCATGATCGCCACGCTCGATAATTTTACCATTTTCTAATACAATAATGGCTTTAGCGTTTCTAATTGTCGATAAACGATGGGCAATAACTAAAACTGTTCTTCCTTCCATTAACCTATCCATACCATCCTGGATTTCTTTTTCAGTACGGGTATCGATACTTGATGTAGCCTCATCTAAAATCATAACAGGTGGATTACTAACTGCGCATCTAGCAATTGCTAAAAGTTGACGTTGTCCCTGGGAAAGATTTTCACCATTATCCGTAATCATAGTATTATAGCCTTGTGGCAATTTTTCAATAAATGAATTGGCATTGGCAAGTTTCGCAGCCTCAATACATTCTTGATCAGTAGCATTTTCTCTACCATAACGTAAATTTTCCATAATCGTACCAGTAAAAAGATTGACGTCTTGTAAAACCATACCAAATGATTTTCTTAAGTCATTTTTATTGATTTTTTTAATATCGATACCATCATATAAAATAGTTCCTTCATCGATATCGTAAAAGCGATTAATTAAATTAGTAATGGTCGTTTTACCGGCTCCGGTTGCACCAACAAAAGCAATTTTTTGTCCCCTTTTAGCATACAAAGTTATATCTTGCAAAACTTTTTTGTCAGCCACATAAGCAAAATCGACATTTTTAAATTGAATATCACCTTTCAATTCTATTAAAGTATTATTTTTAGGATCCTTCCAAGCCCATATACCTGTATATGTTTTTGATTCAGTTAAGTTTCCATTTGCATCTTTTTTAGCATGAACTAATGAAATATCTCCTTTATTTTCTTCACTTTTTTCATCTAATAAAGCAAAAATTCTCGATGCACCAGCTAGTGCTAGAGCAATCGAATTATATTGTTGTGACAACTGATTAATATGCATTGTAAAACTGCGTGTAAGGAGTAAAAATGAAGCAATTGCGCCAACTGATAAATTATTGGTCTTGATTGCAATAAAACCACCGAATATCGCAATTAAAACATAAATTAAATATCCAACATTCGCCATTATCGGCATTAACATATTGGCAAAAATATTGGCATTTTTAGTATTTTCATATAATTCTTCATTAAGTTTATCAAAATTTTTTTTAGCCTCTTCTTCATGGGTAAAAACTTGAATAACTTTTTGACCGTCGATCATCTCTTCGATATAACCATTTACTCTAGCGACTGATTTTTGACGTAAAACAAAATATTTAGATGATTTTTTACCAATAACTTTAGCAATTTTAAGCATCAAAAAAACCCCAATTACAATAGCAAGTGTCAAATAAATATTTAACATTAACATCGAAATAAAAGTAAATAAAATGATTATGCCATTGGCAACACCATTAGGAATACTTTGTGAAATTAAATCACGTAAAGTATCAGTATCGTTAATATAATAACTCATAATATCACCATGATTATTATCGTCAAAATATTTAATTGGTAATGTCTCCATATGTTCAAACATTTCATTTCTAATTGATTTTAAAGTTCCTTGACTCACCTTTACAACTAATCTTGAGTATAAAAAAGTACAAATAACACCAATAAAATAAATTAAAGCCATAAAAGCAATTGCTTTTAAAAGTGGTGTAAAATTAGGATTATTTATATTAATTAATGGCGTAATATAATCATCAATTAAAGTTTGAATGAACAATTGACCATAAACATGACAAATAGAACTAATAATAATTGTTATAACAATAATAACCAGTGGTAACTTAAAATTAGTTGTAATATATTTTAGTAAACGAAAAAGAACATTTCTTTTTTTACCTTTAGTCATTATTATCACTTCCTTTAACTTGAGAATAATATACTTCCCTATAAATTTTATTAGTATTAAGTAAATTAGCTGGTGTATCGAAAGCGTCTATTTTACCATTATCTAAAACAATAACACGATCACAATGTTCAACACTAGAAATTCTTTGCGCAATAATAATTTTGGTCACATTTGGAATAAACTCGCGAAAAGATTTTCTAATCATCGCATCGGTTTTAGTATCGACTGCACTAGTCGAATCATCTAAAATAATAATTTTAGGATTTTTAAGTAAAGCACGAGCAATACATAGTCTTTGCTTTTGACCACCTGATACATTAGTTCCGCCTTGATCTATATATGTATCATAACTATTTGGAAATTTAGAAATAAATTCATTACAACAAGCAATTTCGCAAACTTTTTTAATATCATCCATTGTGGCTTCTTTATTACCCCATTTTAAATTTTCTAAAATAGTACCACTAAATAAAACATTTTTTTGTAAAACAATAGCCACCGAATTACGAAGAGATGCAATGTCATAATCTTTGACATTTTTACCACCTATTAAAAGTTCTCCTGATGATACATCATAAAGTCTTGGAAGTAAATTAACTAAAGTACTTTTACTTGAGCCAATACCACCAATAATTCCAATCATTTCTCCACTTTTAATACATAAATTGATATTTTTTAAAACTAATTTATCTTTAGTATAACCAAAATTAACTTGTCTAAATTCAATGGAGCCATCGCAAACTTTGGTAAGTGGATTAGCAGGATTTTTAATATCTGGTTGAACATTTAAAACTTCCACAATTCTCTCCATTGAAGGAAGCGAAATAATACAAGTAACATAAATCATCGATAACATCATTAAACTATTTAAAATTTGGGCCGCATAAGTAATAACACCTGTAAGTTCACCAGTAGTAAGAATACCTTGAACTACAAAATGTGAACCAAAATAAGCAACGAGAATAATCGATGAATAAATACAAAAACGCATTACTGGTGTATTTAGCGAAACTAAACGTTCGGCTTTAAGAAAATCATTATAAATCTTATTAGAAATTTTATTAAATTTATTTATTTCCATATCTTCTTGAACATAGGATTTAACTACACGAATGCCACGAACATTTTCCTGAACACGATTATTTAAATTATCGTAAGTTTTAAAAACACTTTCAAACATTGGATGAGCACGGTTCGCAATAAAAATTAAAATAAAGCCTAAAATTGGCGCAATAACAAGAAAAATTAAGGCTAATTTCGCATTAATCGAAAAGACCATTAAAAGAGAAAATATAAACATTAATGGCGTACGAATCGCAATACGAATTAACATTTGATAAGTCATTTGAACATTATTGACATCAGTTGTAAGTCGTGTAACTAAACTAGAGGTAGAAAAATTTTCAATATTGGCAAAAGAATATTCTTGAATTTTATAATACATATCATGTCTTAAATTTTTAGCAAAACCACTAGAAGCAATAGATGCATATTTACTAGATAACCAACCAAAAATTAAAGAAAAAATCGACACTAAAACTAAAATTCCACCAATTATAAAAATTACATTCATAGAATTAGCATTAATTCCATCATCGATAATTTTGGTCATTAAAATAGGAATTAAAACATCTAATATAACCTCTACTGTAATAAAAATTGGTGTCAGTATTGTCATTTTTTTATATTCACGAACGGATTTTAAAATTGTCTTTATCATTAATTATCACCTTTTCTATTATAGCACGAAAACAGCAAATCACATATATAATTTGCTGTTTAAAATAACATTAATATGACACTTATCAAAAAATAAAATACTATTTATTTTATTCATTAATACATGAATCAAATTCCAATACGCTTGCACTTTTATAAAAATTTATATTTTCTACTTCCTTAAATCTTTTTAATTCAAATAATTCTTTAAAAATTCATTTATTGCATTATTATCTATAACATATTTTAATACATTTTCCATATGCATCCATCTAGATAATTTGTTGGAATTCCAATAATCTTTATTTAATCCAAACTTAGTTACAAACTCACATATATTAGGCCACTCATGTAAGGCATTTTATATTCCACAAACATGTCATTTGTTACATTTAAATACCTACCATTAAATCTATTATATTTCTATCAGTCAATACGTTCTAACTCTTATTCAAATTGTTTTACCACCTAAACTCCTACTAGTTCAAATTGTTCAATCATTATTTCTAAGCAATTCATTACTTCATCAAACTCTATACCTTCTGCATAAACAAAGTTCTTTTGATATTTATTCCATCTTTCTTTTAATACATCACTATTTCTTATAATATCTAATGCTTCATATGGATCACCTGTATATTCTCTTTTAGCAAATGTTTTATTAATTGCCTTTCTAAAATGGTTAACATTAATATTTTTCCACTCTTTTGTGTAAATTAAGTAAATATCATAAAAATCCCTAGTTCTCCCATTTAATTCAAGCCTATCTAAGATTGTTTCAATCTTTTCTGCTAATACTGTTTCAATATTATAAGCATATAAATTTATATAATAATCTCCTAATAATGGTAAATATTTATATCTTATTTCCTTTGGAGTAATTGGGTCTCCTGTGACTATATCAATATGAAAAGATTGTTTCATAGTTTCATATATAACTTCTATAGTTACCCTAAATCCTCCATATTCATCTTCATCTCTTATTGGTGCTATTGATAAATAATTTAATTTGGCATTATCATCAATTTTAATTGATGATATTTCTTTTATCATTTTAACTATTGTTTCTTCATCAAAATTAGCGTTTCTAAAAGCAGTATCAATATCCATAGTTGCTCTATTCTCTACTCCGAACAAAGTACTTAAATAGAATCCGCCTTTTAATACAAAATTATCTCTATATTTACTTTTTGAAAGTCTTTCCAAAAATCTATCATACATATAAAATCTAAGTAATGTATTAAAATCTACATTCTTTTCTCTAGAAATATTTTTTAATTTATCTTTTAATTGCATACTATTCATAAAATACCTCCACATAATCCATTACTTCTTTTTTAATACCCATTTTATCAGCATATTTAGATAGTTTAATGAGATCTTTATCTTTTCTTTTAATATATTCTCTGATACTATATTTAACGTGCTCAGAATCCATTCTATTTTTAGATCTAATAATGTCACATATACATCTTTCGATATCATATACTCTTACTTTATTACCCATTGGAGTCTCTACTTCTATAAGACCTAGTTCATATATATCATTTGATACATAAAATACATGATGATTTTTAAGATGTTTACTATTATATGTTTTTCTAACCGTTATATAATATTTATCATTTGGAGCTTTAATAGAAAGTCCATGAAAATAAAGTGCAGTCATATGAGAAAATATTGTATTAGGCATACTAAGACTAAAAACATAATAACTATCTTCTATTTTACTAGAATCAATATAAATACCATTAGCAACTCTTTCTACTATACCTTTTTTCCACATAATATTAAGATACATTCTATGAATACCGAAATTATCAAGTTCTTTTGAAGTAACATAACCATTATTCATTTTCATAATTGATTTAATAATTTCAATATTACTTTCTTCTTTAAATTCTTTTATTATCATTCTTTCCATAATTATCCCTCTTTGACAAATCTACTGATATTTTAACATTTATCAGTAATTTTGTCAATATAACAAAAGTATTTGAAATAATCAATTTTTATGTATTTTTTTAATTTATATACCTAAATTAATTTGATAGCACTTTTTTTCCTTTTAAAATAAACAAAAATGGTAAGCATTTTTGCTGACTTTCAAAGGCATTAAGATTATATATTTTTTTCACTTTTTGCCTATGTTTTACTTATTTTTCAATAATTTTAATAACATTTGAATTTTTAAAATAAAATTTAAAAAATTTGCTACCTAAATACTACCTAAAATTTAATTAAAAGTTTTTAGTTAATCTCTATAAATCCTTATAAAACTTAGTAATACACAAAAATGCTAGATCTTTCGACCTAGCTTAAGTTGGAAATTGATGTAGCACTTGACGAAGATGTTGAAACACATGTTTTTATATTTTCCGACAATTTTAAATCAGTTTGACCATTATAAACATAAATATGATAATCATCTAATAAATCTGATGATTCATAACCTACAAAAGTTTTCGTAAAATAATCATTTAATTCGGAAATAATTATCTTATCGCTAGTTTTAACAATCGCATAAATCCAACCATTATCTGTAACATTAACTGTCGAATAATCAATTTTTGAAATATCACTTTTGATAATAGTTGCTAGAGAAATTTCATGTGGACTAATTATTTCAGTAGTAATATAACCACCTAATAAATTTTTCAAACAATTAATAAAATCAGTATTAACATATTTAATATAATCAATTTTATATGTATCTAAATCAGTTACTTTAATATGTCCCAATTTTAAAGCATCAGTAATTTTTTCTACTTTTCCATTTTGATATCTAACTTCAATATAATTACTCTTAAGACAGTTAAAATAATAAATATTGTAATCATCACGATAAAATTCTTCCAATACCTCAGCACAACCAAAATTAGTAATCGTTTTCGTTGTATCGACAATTTCTCGAACAACATATTTATCTTCATCTTTATTATTATCTTGCTCTATTGCTACTTTAGGGCAATCATATTTCTCCCATTTAAAAACAGTTTTCTCATCGTTATTAACACAATAGTAATGTTCCGCTAAAAAACCTTTATCGATGTAAAATAGATTTCCACCATTAAAATCCTCACGCATTCTAATAATTGGGCTATGATTAAAAATTTTAGCTTGGACTGCATCAATTATAATAATGCCCAAAAACATAAAAATAATAATAAAAATGCTTTTAATAATGGTTTTCATTACTAAACCTTCTTTCTAAATTAAAAAATTATTTTTTAATAACTATTATCTAGTTTTATTTTCAGCCAATTATTTTTATAACTGAATTATTCTATATAATAATTTATCGTTATATTTTATATATTCGATACTTGTACAGTTTGCCAATAAAACTTTTATTCAATTGTAAATTCAACTGTTAGATAATGAACAGTACCTTCCCCAGCTTCACTAGTATCTTTCACAATACGATATTCACCATTTTCTAATTCGCCATAATTACTTTCCCAATTAATATCTAATTGTAAAGTATTTTCTTCGCCTACAACATAACCAATATCATTAAAAAATCTTTCTTGCAATGGTTCTAATTCTACCCACTTATTGTTTTCTTTTTTTTCGATTTTATAAAATTCACCATAAATATTTTCTCTATCACTAGTATCAGTTATGATAACAGTAGCACTCTTTCTTGTTAGAGTACCTTCTTTAATTGCCATAGAAACACCGGTTAAATCATCTATTTTAATACTACATTTATCTAATAATAGATCTTTATTTTTCGCAATAAATACATCACGAATACCATCTGTACTATTGCAGGAGATTACATAAAAGTTAGAATCGCCAAAGATTTTTTTACTTTTATTGTATTTATAAATTTTCGAACCACCATCTCTTAGAGTATCGATATGCTCTAATTTACTAGTAAACTCTTCGACAGTTATAGTTCCATCTAAAAAACTCTCATCTAGATATAATTGTTCATTTCCTTTTATATAAGGTACAGAAAAAGTTAACGAAATTAGACGACCATCATCGATTGTTGTCCCTAACATAAATTTTTCATTTTCAACTTTTTCATCTTCGTTTGAATTATTACAAGCCGTAGTACTAATTAAAACAATTCCACATAATAACATTAATATACTTTTTTTCATTATTCTCACCTATATTACTGACTGTCTATTATAACTAGTAACATCAGTTTTTAGCCTCTCATATAATTCGGATACAGTCAAAGTTTTATCATGAACAGCCTTTATTTCCTCATTAGTAACCCCAATAAATTCAACAAAATCAACTTTACCATTTTTTGTTTCAATACTATCAACCGAACTATCTGGTATAGTAATAAATCCTGTTATATTGGATTTTTGTTTAGCATCGATACCTACAGTTTGTCCTGTATAAACATATTCAAAAGATTTAAATATCTCTCCTTGCGTAAAAGTAATTCTTGCAAGTGATTGTAAAATGCCACAAACACATTTAATCTCTAATTCTTCATTTTCATAATTATCTTTTTTTAACTTAAAGGTAAATTCCATACCATAGCCACTAATTTCTTTATTGTCACTTTCTTTTTCATATAATTCCGATAGCCCATAAGTGACAAAATGCCAATAATCACCACCATCATAAATACTAATACCATCAAGTGGATCATTACCACCTAAACGCCACTTAATAAGTGCTGCATAATGTTTTGGATTTTGCTGATTAGGATAAACTTTTTCAAAAGCAGCAGTTATAGCTTCCCAACCGATATCTTGAATATCCTTATTTTCTACTTCAGTTTTAACTGTATTTTTCTTTTTAAATTTATCTAATAATCCCATAATTTTATCCTTTCTATTTACAGTAATTAGTTTCTAATTTACTTCCAATATAAACATCTTTATTGCCATCTATGGTATTACATCTAATAATAGTTAAATTATTTTTTTGATAAATTGTCGTTCCACCATCTTTGATAAGTCCTTTTATATTCATATTCTCAGTTAAAGATTCGATAGCATCATCAAACGTTTGAAAAGTTTTAGAAAAATATTCACTCAATGGATTAGTAACATCTAAATCTGTTAGCATAACCTCATCTAAACACACTAAATATACTTTACCAACATTAAAATCATAATATTCATCTATTTCATTATCACAATTATCTTTTTGTTTTATTTCTATAGCCTTATCACCTAATGTTATTTTTGATGTAGTATATGGACCACCTTGTTCAAACTTAATATATTTAGAATTTATAACATTTTTCTTAAACCATTCTTGTTGTTTTTCACTATTATCAATCAAAGTAACCACTACTACTTTATTTTCAGTATCAATTCCATATCCTACTAAATTGGTATATTCGTTATTATCAGTAAAATATTCACTTATTTTATCTTGAATACGATTTAAATCTTCTATTGTCACACCATTTGTAGAGCATCCTAAAACATTTAAACATAATATACTAAACATAATAAATAACAATAATTTTCGCATTAAAATTCACCTCTTTTAAATAATTAAAAAATAATTTTTGAAATCTACTATCATTATATCACACAAAAAAGCAAATCTAAATCGATTTGCGAATAAATTATCATATTTAAGAAATTTTGCCACATAAACGATCAATATCTACTTTATAAAAATCATATAGTGAAATCATAATATGTGTTGGAATAGTACAAATACCTTTATAATATTTATAACATTGAGAACGCGATACTCCTAAAGCTTCAGCTATTTTTTGATAACTATATTTATTATTTTCTTTCAATTTATTTAAATTACTTAAAACATTATCATATATCATAGGATTAATTTTTTCATTTTCTTTTTTAGGCGATATACCTAATAAAAAAGATAAAGGAACATTATATAGCAATGACAACTTATCAACTATTTTTAAAGGAATTGAAACATCACCATTTTCCCAATTTGCATAAGTAGACCTCTTGACTTGTAAATAATTTGCCACAAATTCTTGAGTATAATCATGATCTTCACGCAAGTCTTTAATCTTCTTATATTTATTCATACTACTATACCACCTATATTAATTGTCCCACTAATATAACAATATGCTAACTTTTGTCCTAATTAAGAAACATATTTCTAAAAATGTGATATAATAAAACAAATTCATGTCAATTAAAATTTTTAATGATAATTAGAAAGGAATTGATACTATCAATACTAATAATATTTTAAATGAACAACTAACTAAACTAATAAATTTAAATCAAAAAAAACAAACTAATTACACTATTTATAAGTTTAAAAATACTATTTTAATTAAAACTAAAGATAAAGAATACACTTTAAATATAATGAATGAAAATAATGTTATTTATTTAAAATTAATTCCTTATAAAGATTCTTATTTTCAAACTAAATTAAAAAATATTGACGCTATTTTCATAGCTATTAAAGACGATAGTTCCTATTCTAAATTAGAAATAAATGGCATCTCGATTAGAAAACAAAATGTTAAAAATGTTTTACTTACTTCTAATTTACAAAATATTGGTAATATTTGGCAATTATTTAATGATAATTATCTCGATAAATTTATAAATAAACTAAATGATGAAACAGTTATAATTAATTCTTATCTCGATAAAAATAAAAATTATCTAACATCAGAAGAACAATTTCTTCAAATACTAGATAACTATATTACATTTTTTAATAATAAATTTACATTCGTAATTTTAAGAGAAATAATTTTGAAATTAATTTTTATTAATAATAACAATGAGTTTTTATTATGTAAAAAATATATAGGAGATAATAATCAAATTAATTATTTTAAACAAAATTATATATTATTTACAATTGAAACATTTTATAAAAATTGTCAAAAATTATATAATTTTTTAGAAAAAGATTTAAACTCTATTGATATTAATATTGATAAAATAAATATTAATAATAACGATGATGCAAAAAAAATATTAGATATTCTAATTAATTTATGTATTATAAATAAAAATAGTTATGATATAATTTATCTTTTTAAAGATATTGATAATAATCATAAAATGACTAACTCTATATATGATATATATGTAGTTCAATGGAAAAATTTAATAAAAAATTACCATCAAAATATTAATTTTTTAAACGAATACCAAAAATTTATAAATGCTGTTTAATGATACAAAAAGATAGCAAATTTTGCTATCTTTCTAGTATTTACATTTGTCTTTTCTTTTTATCATATATAAGATATGCAGTTTCGGCAATAATCACAAATAAAAGTGAGAATGTCATGACAATCCATATCATTTTTTCATTATCTTTTTTATTTTCAGTATTAGTATGATGTTCTTTTTGATTATCTTTATCATCTTTTTTTATTTCAGTAGTATCTTCTTCAGTACGTGTAACTTTTAATGTATATACTTGTTGTGTACTATCTTCAGCAGTTACTGTAATAGTTATAATATTTTCTCCCATAATTAATTCTTCATTACCAGCAATTTCAAAATTTGCTTTTTCATTATTAGTAACGGCTTCAATTTCTAATTTTTCAATATCATTACCTACAGTTATTTCATATTCATATACTTCAGGATTAAATTCAAAATCATCAATACCATTTATTTTCAATTCTTTAAGTTGAGCATCATTCGATTTTGTTTCCTGATTATTTTGCTGTTGATTATTATTTTGTTGTTGATTATTTTGTTGTGTTTGAGGTTGTTGTTGTGGTTGTTGTTGTGGTTGTGGTGCTGGTTTTTCTACAACAGTAATTTGTTTTGAAACATCTTGAATATAGGTTGTAGCAGCCACATCATCTAAACTTAAACCAATTGCAGTAATTCTAACATTACCTGTACTACCTATTGCTGCATCATCGCTAATTTTTGCTGAAATACTTGCCCAAGCCATACCACTATCAAGTCCTTGCATAGAAAATACAGTTTGCATAACATTTCCATTAACATTAGAAACTGAAGTGCCATTCAATGAATCAATTTTTACTGATTCTATACATCCATCACTAGAAATAACATACTCTACACCAGCAATTGCTTTTGAAGCATTAAAACCTAAAGTAAGTGTTATTGTATCACCGGCATAAGCAGAGCTATCTCCATTTAAAAAGGCACTACCTGTTTCTTCAGCAAAACTAACAGTTGGAAAAACTGTCAGTAAAAACGCTGTTATTATAAAATATATTATTTTTTTCATTTTTTAACCCCTTTTAACTTAAAGCCTTCTTAATTGTTGCAGTAACATCTGAAATATCAATTTTATTATCTAAATTGATATCACCAGCCAACATTTCATATTCATCAAAATTTTTCTTTGATAAAACTGATTTAATCATATAAGTAACATCAGATACATCTATAATTCCATTAGCTCTAACATCACCTTTTAAAATGACATTATATAATGTTTTTTGAATAACATCTTGATAAATACTAACAATAGATTTAGTACCTATTTTTTTATTTTTATTGCCATCTTCATACACATTATCAAATTTTAATTCACCGTTATTGGCTTTGAAGGTATTAACAAAATCATCGTACAAATATTCATGATTTAAAATAATTAAATTTTTCATACGATCGATTGTGATATCATCACTCATATTTTCTATATTTTTAAACAAAATATCATATTCATCTACTAATAATAATTTTTTTAAATCATTAATGCTTTTATCTATAGTTTTAGATATATGTTCTTTTAATTCATCAACTCTAACAGTTAAATATGTATCTTGTAAATTTAGTTTATTTAAGTTTTCAATAACTTTATTTTTTATTTCATTGTAATTACTTAATTCTATTTTATTATAAATTTCCGTATTTTTTTCTTCAATTGAAAGTTCCAAATTTTCAGTTACTTTTGCAATATCAACTTTAACATTATTAAGTGATTTTTCAAAATGTGTATCATATGTTTCAAAAAATAAATTACTCATCTTTTCTATATAAGGATCAATATCCATATCTAACATAATATCGAAAAGAATTTTATTAAATCCAATATTAAAGCCTAATTGATTAATAACTTTTTGCCATGAATTTATTTTATTATCAAATAAAGATAATACTCTATCATAATTGCGCATACTCATTTCAAGTTCTATATACCAATAATTAATTTTTTGTTCTAATTCATTATCTTGAAAATTATTTAAATTTGTTTTTAATAATGTATTATAGCAATCAAAATAAATATTCATCATAATAGAAAATGGCAACTTTAATACATCATATGCTTCTTTTAAGGTATCTAAAGTTGCTGTTTCACTATTATCTAAAAAATAATTATATAATCTATTTTCATAAATAGTAAAATCATCGATAAATTTTTCAAAATCGATTCTTAAGTCTTTTAATGCTAAAGCAGCATCACTATCACCTAATTTTTCTAATAATAAGTCAAAAACCTTTGAAATATTGCCTTCTTCTACATCAGTAATTATATTATCAAATAATTCACTATTACTAATTTTTATTAAATCATCACGATAAGTATTATACCATTCATTAAGTTTTTGAATATTTGTATTTGTATTTTCTTTCATTATATTAATTTCTTGTTCAAAATCTATAATTGGATTTTCTTCTTTCTCTAAAGCATTAATAGTAAATGTACAACTGCAAAACATCATAATAGTTAACATGATATAATTAACAATTTTTTTCATATTACGTTCCTGCCTTTCTAAATATATTATATAGTAAATTTAAATATTTAGTCAATCATTCGCATTGGGTTTACAATATAATTTTACACATTAATTAAGATAAAATTATAATGTTTATTATTTTATAATAAATTTGTTAAATACGCAAGGTTTATAAATATTTAAGTTTCGGTTTTTTACAACAAATTTAATCAAATTTTATAACTATTTCATGAATTTTACGAAAATGTCTCATTT
>CANROQ010000008.1 GCA_947632295.1 uncultured Bacilli bacterium | reverse complement strand
GTGGAATTATATTAACTTGCATAATTAAATCTTTATCAATATTATTGCAAGCAATGGGTTCTAGTTTTAAATCAACACTACTTGCTCTTGCAAGAGATGTTATCTTTTTTGTTCCTGCAATTATTGTAATCGCAACATTAAGTCATAGTGTTGTAACAATGTTGTGGAGTGCTATAATTGCGGATATTTTAGCCTTTATTTTGGGAATTTTACTTTTAAAAAGTGAATTAAAAAATAAATAGTGCAAATAATTTGTCTTACTTATATAAATAAAAAATAATATCAAGTTTCATTTTTGATATTATTTTTATTTTTATATTCGCTTTTTAAGATATATTCAATTTCTTCGGGTGATTCTTTACAACCACTATCTAACCATTTTTTTATAATAGCGTTAAGTCCGGCTTTAAAAAATTCCATGTGATAATCTATATATTTATCATCATATAATCTTTTTGATAAATGATAATCATAATCTTTAATAATAAAATTTTGATCCATTTTTAATTTAAAATAAGTTTTATAAAATATTTGATTATCTTTGATATGCTTGAATAGTTTTAAAAAATCGTTTGAATTATGATTTGTTTCTCTTTCTTCTTGATATAAGGAGAAAACATCTTGCTCTAACTCTTGTCCTATTTGGTCGGCTAAATCGTAAATATCAAGATAATTAACATAAAAAGTAGAACGATTTATTTTAGCGAGTTTACAAATATCAGTAATAGAAATTTCGTTCATTTCTTTTGTTTGTAATAAAGAGATAAAAACTTTACTTATTTTATCTCTTGTTTCTTTTCTTCTTTTATTATTTGGTGTATTCATGTATTTACTCCTTTTAATTGGACAAATGTCTATAAATTGTTGATTGTATTTCTCTTTCTAAAAGATTATACTAAAATTGTAATAAAAAGACAAGTGTCTTATTATTGAGAGGAAGTGAATATATGTCTAAAATTGTCGATGCTAATAAAAAAATTGAAAAGGCTGCCATTAGTGGATACAAAAAAATTGAAAATACAGTGGTTAGTAGTTATAAGAAAGTTGAGGATAAATTTGTTGATACTTTTTTAAAAAAAGATGGTGAAACTATAGAAGAAGCAAAGGTGCGAATTAAAAAGGAACAAGAAGAACTAAAAGAAAAGCAACATGAAAAATTAAATAAATAAGGTATATGGAGGTATTATGAAAAAAGAAACTTTGTTAGAAATAATTTTAGGAACGATAGGTGGTTTAGTATTTGCAGTTGGTATGTGCATGTGCCTAATACCAGAGTGGGATTTATTTGCAGCAGGTGTTGTAGTAACATTTTTAGGTTTTATTATTTTACTATGTATTATTCCTGTATATAGAAATAATCATCATAAAAAAGAACACGGTCCTATAAATTGGGGTATAGTATTAACTTGGTTTGTAGGAATTGTTGGTGCTTTAGTAATGGGATTTGGTATGAGTAAAGTAATGGTTGATGAACCCGATAAAACTAATTTAATAATTGGTATTATAATAGGTATTATTGGTTTACTTATATGTGTATTCAACTATCCAATATATTCGTATTTAAAAAGCAATAAAAAATAATTGGAGAATTATAAAAATTCTCTTTTTTTCGATTAGATGTGTATGAAGAAAATATTAAAGAATATATTTTTTCCAAATAGGATAGTTGGATTGGTTTTATTTAATGTGGCTTTTGGCTTATTAATTTATGTATTTAGTTTTCATTTAGAAAATACACCACTTGCCTATGTAAGTTATCTTTTATCTACTTATGCTTTGATTATTTTTTGTATTTGGTTTTTTAAAATTTGTCAGTTTAGTAATAACGCTATTAAAAAATCTAAACATTATAATTTATATAAAAAACATGAGTTATTAATAACTAAAATATTTTTGGCATTATCACTTTTTTTGAATTTTGTATATGGTATTTTTAAATTAGGAACAGGAATATATTATATGTCTTGGTGGTTTATTACTTTTGCAGTTTATTATTTAATTTTATGTTTAATGAAGTTATCTATTATCAAAGATATAAAAAATGAAGTAGGAATAGACTTAAAAAGTGAATATAAAAAGTTAAGATTAACAGGGATAACACTTTTATTTCTAAATTTGATCTTAACAGGTATGATTGTTTTAATAATTAAACAAAATCAAGAAATAAATTATGCCGGTTTTATTATTTATATTGTAGCATTATATGATTTTTATTTAATTATAAGTGCTATTATAAATGTAATTAAATATCGAAAAAATCATAGTCCACTTTTAGCATCAAGTAAATGTATTAACTTAACAGTAGCTATGGTTTCTATGATTTCACTTGAGGTGGCTATGGTATCTGAGTTTGGAACAAATGATAGTGAGTTTAAAATATTAATGACTAGTATAATGGGATTTATAGTGTGTTTAATAAATACAGTTATGTCCATATATATGATAATTAGTGCTAATAAAAAATTAAAAAATATATAAGCAAAACATTTATGTGTTTTGTTTTTGTATAATAATTTATATAAAAAATTAAAATAGCAAAGACATGTTGACGAACAAATGTTCTTGTTGTATAATGCTTTTATCAGGAGGTTTTATATGAATCAAAACAAATTAGAAACAATTTCAAATTTATTTGAAGGTAAGGAAATAAGAAGCATTTGGAATAGTGAAAAAGAAGATTATTATTTTAGTGTAGTAGATGTTATTGGGGCATTAACAGAAAGTTCTAGACCAAGAAAATATTGGAATGCTTTAAAAACAAAATTAAATAATGAAGGAAGTCAGTTGTCCTCAAAATTGGGACAACTGAAATTAAAATCTCAAAAAGATGGTAAAAGTTATTTAACAGATGTTTTAGATACTAAAGGAATATTAAGATTAATTGAATCAATTCCATCGCCAAAAGCCGAACCACTTAAAATTTGGCTTGCTAATTTAGGTAGTGAAAGAATTGATGAGGTATTTGATCCTGAAATTGCTATTAAAAGAGCAATTAATTATTATCGAAAACGAGGATATTCTGATAAATGGATTGAAACAAGATTAAAAGGTATACTAGATAGAAATAAATTAACTGATATATGGAAAGAGGGAGGTATTTCAGAAGATTATGAATATGGAATACTAACTAATGAGATATATAAAGAATGGTCTGGTATGAAAGCAAATGAATATAAATCATATAAGGGTATTAGAAAAGAATCTTTAAGAGATAATATGTCTGATATAGAAGTGGCACTTACCGATTTAGGAAAAATTGCTACTCGTGAACTTGCTAAAGAGCATAAACCATATGGATTAGAGCAAAATAAAAAAATTGCTAAAATGGGTGGACATGCTGCTAAGGTTGCTAAAGAAGATATTGAAAAAAATTTAGGTAAATCAGTAATTAGTAATCAAAATAACCTTCCATATCAATATTTAGATGAAAATTATAAATTAGAAACTAAAAAATAGAATGATAAAATATCAGTCCTCCTAAGTTGATTAATGGCGGTTTAGATACTATGTTAATAAAATGTATAACATTGTTATTATCATATAAATATATTTACTAGTTATTATATAGCATATATAATTAACTTAGGAGGATATAAGTAATATGAAGAAAAAAAGTATTTTAATTATTAGTTTTATTATTATTTTGATAATAGTTTATTTTAGTTATAAGGGTTTTAATTTATATTATTATAATGTCAATAATATTACGACTCAGGATTCTAAAAATAATGTTGAACAATTTAACATAAGTAACACTATTACTATTAAACATAGTTCAGTTGAAGTAAATGAATATTTTGAATATCAAAATATGAAAATTAGAAATGATTTTAAAGATTATAGCCGATTAGACCAAAACATAGAAAATTCTTCACCAAAACTAATTTTAAAAAATCAAGATAACAATACTACCAAATCTTTTTGGATGGGAATTGCTGATACTTATGTAGATATGCTAAAAGCCGATAAAACATTATTTGGAATAGGCGATAAAAGAATTTCAAATATTGATTTTAGTAATGTTTTGAAGAACAATAATATAAATAATGATATCGATTTGTTTAACTATTTATCAAAACAAAAAGACATTAAGAGTAATATATTTACTAGTGTTAAAGAAATGAAAGAAAATTATACAATTCAGTTTATGATTTCAGTAATAATGCCAACTGTAGATAGCATTACTTTAATAAATGGTGATTATGATGGCTATATATTTAATATAAAAAATGGTATGAAAGAAGTTAATATTATAAAAGATAATAAGCGATATGTATTTATGTTTATTGATGAAACTGATTTAAATGATGAATACCTAAAAGATATTTTAAGTACTATTGTTATAGAGTAATATAATTAATTAAAAAAATTAGAAAAATAATGTAAATTATAATTTGTAGGAGTGATAGACACGAAAGTTTTAAGTATAACGGAACCATATGCAACATTGATTAAAAATGGTATAAAGACTATAGAAACTAGAAGTTGGAAAACAAATTATAGAGGTAAATTATATATACATGCTAGTTCTACTAAGATATCAAAAGAATGTGAAGAAAATGCAAAATTGATGTCTTTAGTAGATATAAATGATTTGAATTTTGGAAAAATAATATGTTCATGTGAATTAATAGATTGTATTAAAATGACAGATGAATTTATAAATAATATAAAAAATAAGAAAAATGAATATCTAACAGGTATATATAAAACTGGTAGATATGCTTGGATATTAAAAAATATAGAACCACTAGATGAACCAATAAAAGCTAAAGGTAAATTAAATATTTGGAAGTTTAACATTTAAATAAATTTGATGAAGTAAACCATATATGAGGTTTGCTTTTTTTGATATGTAAAAAAATTTTTACAAAAAGTAATAGATATTTTATTTAAAAATATTTTTAAATAATGTATATTTATTTTGGAGGTGCTATATGACATTAGGTGAAAAAATTATTGAACTAAGAAAAAAGAAAGGACTAACACAAGAAAATTTAGCAGAACAATTAAATATTTCTAGACAAACTTTATTAAATTGGGAAAAAAATAATACTATTCCTGATATATTACAAGCAAAAAATATAGCAAAATTTTTCAATATTAGTTTAGATGATTTATTGGATAACAATTTGGAAATCGAATGTAAAAATAATTCCAATAATATATTACAAAATTTGATTGGTAAGAATTGCTATTTACTTATGCATGAAAATTATGCTGATGCATTTATTAATTATAATGCTAATGTAAAAATTTTAGATGTTAGTGATAGTTTTATAAAAATCGAATATAAAAAAGGAAAAGAAATAATAAATAAAATTATTGATTTAGATATTATCATTTCAATTAAATTAGTTGAGGAGGTAGATAAATAATGGAAGTGTTTTTATTATTAATATTGATATTATTCTATTTTGAATTAAATAGTAAGATTAAGATGATTTTAAATAATCAAAACAAAAGTAATAAAAAAGATTATTCATTATTAAAAAAATTAGTTGGTAGGCAAATAGAGATTGATACTGATGATGAATATGAATTAGCCTTTGGTAGTAAAAAAAGAGGAATATTAAAAGATTTTAATGATACTTGGATTATCCTAGAAACACTAAACAAAGAAAAAAAAGAAACGATTTATTATAGACTAAGTAATATTAAAAGTATTGTAGAAGTTAAATAATAATACAACTTTCACTTTATATCCTGTTTATTATTTGAAACAGAATTTAAAAAAAGAATGCTTATGACAGTGTTTTTAAAATTGATTTTTAAAAAAATAAATTACAAATTATTGATTAAAAGTTTTAAAATATTAAATTTTTGAAACTTTTTTTAAATAATTGGGGATTATTATAATGTAGGTGGTTATATGGCTAGTCAATCAAACCTATATAAATTTAATGATATATATGACAAAACATATTTAGATATATTAAAATATGTAATTGTAAAGTGTCATAATATTAATGATGCTAATGATATAATTCAAGAAACATATTTGGAATTATGGAATATTTTAAATAAAAAGGAATTGTCAAATAAAAACATTAAAAGTTATATTATAGGAATTACTAACAATAAAATAAAAAAACATTTTACTTTATTACAAAAAATAAAAACTATATCTATATTTGAAAAAAATGTTAATGATATAGAACTTATCGATTTAATGGAAGATGATATCAATATTGAAAATTTTATTATTAGAAGAGATGATTGGACTTTTATATGGAAATATATAAAGTCAAAAAAGAATCAAAATATTCCTAAAGTATTTTATCTATATTATCAAATGGATTTATCCATTAAAGAAATCTCCAAAGTTTTAAATGTAAATGAGTCATATATAAAAAATTTAATTTATAGAACATTAAAAGAATTACAATCTAAATTTGGAAATGGAGAAAATTCTAATGACTAATAAAGAAAAATTAAAAAATGCTATCGATAAAGATATAAATAAAACAAAAAATTATAATTTAGTAATTAATAATATGGATAAAGGGTCAAATAATAAAAAACATCTATGGAAATTATGCTTTGTACCTATTTGTTTATCAATTTTAATTATAGGTATTATGTTTATTAATCAAAATAGATTAACAAATGAATTAAGTCAAAATTTTAATACTGATGAAGAACAAAATTTGAAATTAAATATCAATATTCTAAACAATGATGAAATTATAAGTTTAGATACTAATGTGGATATAATATTAGATAATAATATTAATATTCCATATCCATTTAAATATGATGGTGGAGAAATTATTATTCCTCATGATTTAGATAAAAGCAATACATATATAGTTTATACTAATGCCAATAAAGATTCTTATGATAGTTTGAGTTATAATGTTTTATATAATTATATTCTTTGTTATACAAATGATAATGGTAGAAATATAAAAGTTGCATATTCTAAAGATAATATACCCATTAGAGATTATTTTTTTAAAGATAATGGACTTAAAACAACAACTATAAATGGTATTGAATTAAAAATATATCAATTTGAAAATAACTATTTTACAAATTTTAATTATAATAATTATAATTTTGATATTGAAACTTCCAATATAACGGAAAAAGAATTATCTGATTTTTTACTATCTATTATAAAATAAAGTTAATAGTATAAATAATTAAATGAGGTGAATATGATGAAAAGATTCTTTAATTTTTTAATAACGGGTATTATTATTTTAACAATGCTAGGTTGTAGTACAAATAAAACGGTTGAAAATAACTTAAAAGCAAATAATTATTCTAAAATAACTGAAAATAATTCTAAAGTAAGCAATTATTCTAAGACGATTGAAAATATTGCAATAGAAATGAATATTCCAAATGAATGGACATATGAGGAATTACCGTTAGATGAAAGTGATGATTATAAGTATGCTTTAAAATTGTATAAAAGCCAAGAAGATAAAAATGCAACTTTGTATATTTATAATCAAGGTAAATTTGGACTTTGTGGTACTGGTAGAACTGTAAATAGTATTATTTTAGATAATGGTAATAAAGTTGAAATTGGTTATTATGACGATCAAGATGTAAATTGGTCTGATATATTTTTAGGTGAATTTAATATTGTTTTTTTAAATCATGGACTTGATGATGATGAAGCAGTAGAATTTTTAGATTTAGTTAAAACAGTAAATATAAAAAATATTGAAAACTAAATTAGTTAGTAAATATATAATTTTAAAATTAAATTTACAATTAATATTTTAATAAATTGTTTTTAATATTAAATATGAATTACTTGTTATATAAGCAAAAAATCATCAAATTTTTGATGATTTTTTATGTACTTGAATTTAAACAATTTAGTTAATATGATTATTATTTAAATTTATTTTTAGTTAATAATTTATATTTGTTTCTTAACAGTTACTCATACTATTTATAATATATTTTTTTGTTTCGTCAAAACTTTTATTTAGAGATATAGCTAATTCATTGTATAAATATTTTTCAGCTAAATCAAAATATTTAGTATCTTTTTCACTTATTTTTTTCTTTTCATTTAGTCTTGCTTCATTTCTTAAATAAGAAGTTTTAATAATTTGAATTAACTCTTTATGTGTTCCGTTATAAATTAAATTTTTATAAGTATTTTCAATATTTTTATCATTAATATTTTCTAAAGGTTCAATATTTTTAATTTCTTTGATAATATTTTCTGCTTCATCTTTCGAAATAATATTTCTTAAATATCCCATGCGATTATCAGTAGGAACATCAATTATGAGTGTTTCATCGTCAATTGGTATTAATATGTAATAGTCAATTCCATTCATGTTATTATGTCTAATTTCTTTTATTTTACATACATCTTTTTTGTACATTACATAATCATTTTCTTTAAACATATCTACCATCTCCTTTTAGTAAAAATAATCAATTAACAATTATATTTTAACAAAAAATTTAATTTTTCGTAAGTGAAATTATGAAAGAAAATTAAAAAAATTTTGATAAATATTGCCAAATAAAATTTAGTATATTTAAATAATTAAAGTAGGAGAATATCAATAAATAGATGAAAATGATAAAAAGAAAAAAATTGTGAAATAATAAATTTATTTAAAAATGCAATCTAGTAAAATTAAAAGAAATAATTGAAGTAAAAATATAAAGAAATATTAGAGAAAATGGATGATGTATATAATGTGGAATAAATAATAAGAAATTTATGTTGTAGACTATGAAGATAGTTTTGAAAATGGAGACAAAAATGTTGCAAAGATAAAAATTGCTCATAACATGTTCGAAGAAAAGTAGTCTAAGTATAATAATTTAACAATATAAGATATAAAAATTTTAAAATAGCAATATTTTAATATATTTTTAAGATTATAATGTAATTTAAACATTATAATTTTTTAGTTTATAGTTGTTTTCTATAAAAAAATTTGTAATATACTTTAAAAATTTAAATATGGCTATTATTAATTGTTGAATTTTAAAAAATAAATGTTATAATATCAGTTATATATATTTTTATAAAAAATTTATAGGTGGTGACGGATGTGCCAAATAACAAGGTAATAGATAATTTTTCTAATATTAATGAAATGTTAATAGAAATTAATAATTTTATTAATGATAATATAGAATATAATAATACAATAGATAAAAATATTATTGAATTAGAGAAATTAAGTGATTTTTTAATTGATTATGAAGATGTTATTGATTTGCAATTTTGCAAGTCAATAATAACAACAAATGAAAAATTAAGAAATATCATAAAAAATATTGTCATAGATAATAAAAATAATGATGATATATATAAATTTAATCATCCTATTATCTATAACATTATCGATGTTTATTGTATGTTAGAAGATATAAAATTAAAAGAAATAGATGAACAATTTGATAATATTTCATCTTTAGATGATATTACTAAAATTTATCTTTTAGAAGCGGGAAGAATACCATTATTAACAGTTGAAGAAGAAAAAGATTTATTAATTAAAATAGCGCAAGGTGATAAAAAGGCTCGTAAAAAATTTATTGAATCAAATTTAAGATTAGTAATTAGTATAGCTAAGTATCGAATAGGAAAAGGCATCGATTTTATCGATCTTATTCAAGAAGGTAATATAGGTTTAATGATGGCTTTAGAAAAATTTGATGTTAATAAAGGTTTTAAATTTTCAACTTATGCTACATGGTGGATTCGTCGTTATATTGATAGGGCAATTAGTGATAAAGGTCGTAATGTTAGATTACCTATGCATGTAATTGAGTATATAACGAAATATGATAGAGCAATAATCAATTTAGAAAATTCGTTAGGAAGAAATCCTACTGATTTAGAAGTTTCTGAACATTTAAATTTATCATTACGTCAAATAGAAAAAATCAAGAAATATAAGGCTATACAATTTAAAACTAATACTATTAGTATTAACACTTCTATTAATGATGATGAAGATGACGAATTGGGAGATCATATTATAGATCAAAATCAAAAAATTGATGATGAGGCATTAAATAATGCGGCTATTTCGGAAATTTATCAAAAATTATCTCAATTATCATTGAAGGAACAATCATTTTTTAAATTACGTTATGGTTTTGAGGATGGAGTAGAGCACACTTTACAAGACATTGCAGATATGTATGGTATGACACGAGAAGGTGTTAGAGTAGTATTAAAAAAAGTAATATTATTTTTAAAAAGAACTCTTAACGATGAATATGATAGAAATTCAAACAAACTAAGTGGTTCAAATATTAAAAACCACACTATATATATGGTTTTCAATCAGTATTCAAAACAACAAGTTGATCATATAATTTCAATTTTAACCTTTGATGAACAAAAATTAATAAAAATGCGTTATGGTGATGATTTAGAACATCCTATTAAACCATTACTATGGAATAAGGAATATCAAACACAACTTAATAATTTATTTTCATACATGGATCAATTACTTAAGAATTATAGTAATGTTAGTAATTTAATTCCAAAAAGTGAAAATAAAAAATCTTTAACAATTTATGATATTTTTCCTGAATATAGTAAAAAGCAAGTGGATGATGTATTATCAAAATTATCTAATCAAGAAAGGTTTTTAATTAAGTTAAGATATAATAGTAAAGTAGATTTTGATTCTTCTAAGCAATCACAAATTAATTCTATAAATTTTCGTAAATTAATATCGAAAATGAAAAAAATGTTAAATGGAGTTTTAGAAGATAATAATTTAGCTAATAATAAAATTGATATTTATGATGAATTTAAGCAATATTCTAAAGAACAAATTGATAAGGTATTAGAACAATTATCAAATAGTGAAAAGTTATTAATTAATATAAAATGTGATACAAATTTGACTTTATCAAATAATGATAATAAATGTTTTAATAAATTAATGATTAAAATAAAAAAAATATTAGAAAATAGTACTGAGTTAAATTTAACTGATAAAGTTCAAGAAACAAAAACTGGGTTATATGCTTATTTCAGCGATTATTCTCGTGAGCAAATAAACGAAATGGTAAAAAAATTATATCCCAAAGAAAAAATTTTACTTCAAGCGCGGTTTGGTAATGATTTAGAATCTATGTTGCCATTCCAAACAATAAATTCCAATATAGATATTCAATTAGATCAAAAATTATTAAATAAAATGAAGTATTTATTAAGGAATCCTAATGGTAAAAAGAATAAAATAATTTGTACTATCTATAGTTATTTTAGTGAATATTCTAAAGAACAAGTCGATAATATGTTAACTAAATTGTCTAATGATGATAAAGAATTACTTCGACTAAGATTTGGTGATGATTTAGAACATCCTGTTAAATTACCCGAGTATAATAAAAAGGCTAAAGATAGATATTACAATTATTTAGTTAAAAAAATGCGTAATTTATTAGAAAAAGATAATAAAATTGGTACTATAAAAGATTTGCTTACTAAAGAAGATTACATTGCTGCTTCTAATATTATAGAAAATATTGATTTTACGCAATTTCCAAATAATTTTAATCAGTTAGAAATAACAATTTTTGTTTTAAAAAATAGTTACATTAATGATAAAGAATTTACTGATTACGATATTGCTGATTTTTTAGACATCGATATACAGTTAGTTGAAACTACTATGGATAAATTTTTAAAACATTATAATAATGAAAAAATTGCTTTAGTTAATTATAATAAAGGAAATTCCAAAAAACTAATAAAATAATATTACTATGTATTAAGTAGGTGATGATTATTAAAAATATTGATGAATTATATATTACTATAAATAATTATATAAATAATTTACTGATTGTAGATAATAAGACGCAAACAGATGAAGAAAAATTAATAAAATTTAGTATGTTGTTAAAAGAATATGAAGAAAATATTACTTTTGATTTTTGCTGTAAACTAATAAATAATAATAATAATTTAAATTTAGTTTTGAAAAATTTTATATATAATAATGTTATTTATAATGTTTCGTTTAATAAATTGTCTAATGATAATATTATTTGTTTATTTGTGGATGCTTATTGTGAAATTAATAATATCGATATTTTAAACTATAATGATAATTTTACTGATGATGAAATAGATATTAGTTTAAGGCCAGTAGATGAGGAAGATAATATAAATGATGTAGAAAAAATTTATATAAATGAAGTAAGAAATATACCATTATTAACAAGTAGGGAAGAGGTAGATTTATTAAAACGTATTGCAAATGGTGATAAAAATGCGCGAAAAAAATTTATTGAAAGTAATTTAAGGTTAGTAATTAGTATTGCTAATAAATATGTTAATAAGGGTTTAGAATTTATTGATTTAATAGAAGAAGGAAATATAGGACTTATTAAAGCAGTTGATAGATTTGATGTTTCGAAAGGCTTTAAATTTTCAACGTATGCTACATACTGGATTCGTCAATCAATTTCAAGGGCAATTAGTAATAAGAGTAGAAATATTAGAATACCTGTTAATATCTATGAAAAATTAGCCAAATATTATAAATTAATGGATGATTATTCTAATCAAAAAATAAGTGATTTAGAAATGGCTAAATGCCTCGATATTCCATTAGAAAAATTAAATGCTTTAAAAAAATTGGCTATTGATTTTAGACAAACTAATACAGTTAGTCTTAATAGTCCAATTTTATATAATAATAATAAAAATGATGATGACATAGAGTTAGAAACGATAATTCCTAATAAAGATATTAATGTTGAAGAAGAGGCTTTAAATAATATCGAAATAGCTGAGTTTGCTTCATTTTTAAATAAACGTGAGCAAGGAATTTTAAGTTTATCATTTGGTTTTAAAGATGGTATTATTAGAGATGATTATTATATTGGTAAATGTTATAATATAACGCATCAACGTGTTAGTGCGATTAGATTAAATGCTTTGAAAAAATTGGCTAATAAATTAAATTTTAACAATCAAAATAATATAACACTTACAGAATTTCAAAAAATTTTAAGAAAAATTGATACTTAAAAAAGATAAATTTTAATTATAAAGTTGTTATCTAGACACTTTACATTAATAATTTATCTTTTTATTTACTTTTAACTTACTTGAAGTGTAAAATTTCTAAGATATTTTTGTTATAAATTTAAATTTATGATATACTTATATTAACAATCTAGGAGGTATTTATGGCAAAGAAGAAAAAAAGAAAAGAGGATAAAAAGACTAGTAATAATTTTAAAATTGAAATTATTGGTATTTTATTATTGCTAGCTTCTATTATTGGTTTTGTTCCTTATAATGGTTTTATTGGAAATTTAATTAAAGCATTTGCAATTTTTTTATGTGGTGCTTGGTATTGGATTGTTTTAGTAACATTATTTGTAATTGGTGGTTACATGATTATAAAAAGGGAATGTGTTAAATTTTTAAGTCTTAAATTAATTGGTTTTTATATGATGGTTTTAAGTATTTTAGTTTTTGCGCATTCAACTTATATTCAAAATCAATTTGATGGCGATGCGAATAAATTAGTTGCAAATTTAAATGAAATGCAAGTTATAAAAGAAACCGTTGATAATTTTATGGCTTCTATTAATGAAATTAAAGAGCCACAAGGTGGTGGAATTATTGGAGCCAGTGTTTCTGTTCTATTTTTTAATTTATTTGGAACACAGGCAATATGGATTGTAGTAATTACTATAGCACTAGGCGGTTTTGTATTATTTACAGGTTTTTCAATTATTGATTTTCTTAAGAATACATCTAATAAAGCAAAAGAAAAAATGCTTAAAAATAAAGAAAAACGTGATAAGAAGGAGATTGCTAAAGCCGAAGAAAAATTTGAAAATGATAATAAAATCATTGTATCAAGTGTCGATGAGTTAATTCATATAAACGAAGAAAAA